>ONMC01000072.1 GCA_900318745.1 uncultured Eubacteriales bacterium | reverse complement strand
AGCGGTCTTTCCGGAGGCTGACGGATACCATCGGCGGTTCGGAGTTGACCGTCCCGGCCCAGGCGATGGTGATCATATCCGGCTTTTCCGGTGCTTTCGGATCTGCGCAGCTGACCAGCACAACAGGCGTTGGGCTCAGCAGGGTGGAAGGGGAAAGCAGCGTATATTCAGGCATGCTCATATTATCGCTCCAGTCCTTGAAGATTCATGGATTTAGTGTATAATAATTCTGTTATGCAGTCAATGACTGACATGGATCATGGAAAGGAAGGGATGCGCTTGAACAACTACCGTGGCAAGCATGTATCGTCTGCCCCGTGGCAGTCTTCCTCCCCTTCCTTCCGTCGCGGCCGCCACCAGGTGAAAAACCGCCGCCACCGCCGCGTGATGATCGTCCTGTTGGTGCTGATTCTCATCGTGTTCTGCTATCCTTTTCTCGAGGCCCGTCTTCTGCAGACCGAACAGGTTCATCGAAACAAGCGTGTCCAGCGCAAGCGGCGTATAGGTCTGTCCGTCGTCCTCGGTGAACGCGGCAGCGCCGTCGCGCTTTTCGATCTTCAGGCGCTCTGTGAGCGTCACAAGCTTGCCGTCCTCACCGATCTCGCACACGCCGCGCGCAACGGAACCGAAATCGGAGAGCGTGTTGCCGAGCTGATAGCCGACCATTGCGCATTCGCTTTCGGGACGATCTTCCTTCAAAAACGCGTAAATCTTTCGATAGGCGTCCGCCCCGTAGAAATCGTCGGCGTTAAGCACCGCAAACGGCGCATCCAGGTACTCTTTGGCGCAGAGGATCGCATGCGCGGTGCCCCACGGCTTGACACGGCCTTCGGGGATCGCAAAGCCCGCCGGAAGCTTATCGAGCGACTGGAATGCATACTCGAGCTGCACATGCGGACGGATGCGCTTGCCGACGCGTTCCTCGAAATCCGCTTCCATTTCTTTCTTAATGATCACGACGACCTTTTCAAAGCCGGCGCGGATCGCGTCATAAACGGAGAAATCAAGGATCACATGATCGTGCGCATCGATCGGCTCGATCTGTTTCGGTCCGCCGAAGCGGCTGCCCATACCTGCTGCCATGATCAAAAGAATCGGTTTTTTCATTGTGTACTCCTTCCTGATATCCAATTATCCATCGTCACGGATCGTGACGAGATACTTCTCTCTGAGTTCGATCGGCTTATAGTTCGTCTTCGAATACCGAAGCCCCTCGTCGCCTCCGTCATCCTCGCGGTTCACATAATGCATATTGTCGAAGCATTTCACGAACGCCTGTGCCATCGCGGGATACGCGCCGGAAATGTCCGGCATTGCCTTTTCCACATGCACAAACAGCATATCGTCCTTTGCCTCGCCGATCGCGAGCGCCACGACCTCGCCTCCCGCAACGAGGCAGGCCGCGGTCTGTCCGAGCATATCGCGGTGCGTAAGGAGCTCCTTTGCGCCGTTCCACTCATTCTCCTCGAGCGGTGAAAACTCCGGATGCTTCCCGCGGAACCGGTCTAAAAACGCAAGACACGCCTGTTCTGTTTCCGGATCGTTGACGATCACCGTCTTTGCGTCCGGATGATCGCGATAGAAGCGGTTTACGTGGTTCTTCTGTGTATGCAGTGCTTTGCCCGCATACGTGCGGAACGCGTCCGCTGTGTAGATGTAGTCCGCCCAGTCGCGGATACTTTCCGCCTGCATCCGTTCGCCGTAGCGCATGCGCAGCCTCGGGATCGCGCAGGGCGGCACCACGCAGTAGCGCAGCGGAAGATTGCGCGCGCGGGCGTCCTGTTCGATCGCTTCGCATGCCGCGTCAAAGTCGCCGGCGCCGAGCGGCGCGGTATAGCACTCGCCGTATTCGCCGTAGCCCGCACGGATGCAGAGCATGCCCGCTGTGATCGCATAATAGGACACATAGATGTCGCGCCACTGATAGACCGCGCCGATGGTATTGTCGCAGATCCCGCACGCATATGCTTGAAAGAACGGTTTGATATCCCGGATGGTTTCTTCTGTAATTCTCTGATATTCCAACATAATACTACCCGATATCAGTATACCATACTTTTTTGATTTGTGAAGCCCGAAAAAGCGGCGACGCATTGACTCACGAGAAAAAAGTGTGTACAATAGGTGCGAATACAGGAAGAAGGACAACGAATGAACCGTATCAAACTGATCGCTTTTGATCTGGACGGCACGCTCTGCAACACGCTGCGCGACATCGCCTCGTCGCTGAATCTCGCGCTTGCGCATTTCGGATTTCCCACGTACTCGGACAGCGAGGTTTCCGGTCTCGTGGGCAAGAGCGTCGTCTATATGTGTAAAAACGCCGTGCCGAAAGGGCACGAGGACGACTGGCAGCAGCTGGTCGATCGCTGGCATATCGAATATGCCGAACATCTCTGCGACACCACCGTGCCGTATCCGGGCATGCGCGAAACGCTGCAGGCGCTGAAGCAGGAGGGCTATCTGCTTGCGGTCGTCACCAACAAGCCGCATCGGCACGCCGTTCCCATGCTTGAAAAGCTGTTTCCGCCCGATGCCGCGCTGTTCACGCGCATTCAGGGACAGTCGCCCGAGTATCCGACCAAGCCGGATCCGTTTATGATGGACATGGTGCGCGAAGAGCTGGGCGTTTCGCGCGAGCAAACGCTGTACGTCGGAGACATGGACGTGGATGTGCAGTTTGCAAAAAACAGCGGACTCCGCTTTGCCGGATGCGGCTGGGGCTTTCGCGGAGAAGCATTTCTGCGCGAAGCCGGCGCGGAAACCGTCATGCACGAACCGAAAGATCTTCTCGATCTTTTGCATACCATCGATCAATAAGGAGGATGTAATATGGCATACTGCAAACAATGCGGCGCACAGCTTGATCCGGACAGCAAGTACTGTCCCTCCTGCGGCGCCTCCGTCAATCAGGCGCAGAGCGCGCCGCGCGTTGAGATCGTCAGCGATCAACCCGATTGCAACAAATGGTTCGGTGTGCTCGCCTACCTCGGCCCCGTGCTCTTCGTGCCGATGTTCGTGCGCAAGAATTCCCGGTTCGCACAGTTCCATGTGCGTCAGGGCTTCAACCTGCTTGTGTTTTGGGTCGTGCTGACCGTTGCGCGGTACACGCTCGGCATCATTCCCTATGTCGGAACGCACTTTTTGAAATACGTTTTCAGCATCGGTCTGATCGGCGTCTCCGTGTTCTCGATCATCGGTATCATCAACGCGCTGCGCGGCAAGATGACGACGCTGCCGCTCTTCGGCGACAAACTCGATTTCCTGAAAATGATCTTCAAGATGTAATCCTTTTTACGCAAAAAAGCTGCCGGATGCGGCAGCTTTTTTTCATGTTGCTTATTTCGAAACCGTGAGGACGCCGTCCTCCATGATCCATTCGCGATCGGCGATCTCAAGCGCTTTCTTTCGGTGCGTTACGATCAGCACCGTGCGGTCCGTCATGCGCTTCAGATGCGTCAGCACATTCGCCTCCGTCACCTCATCCAGCGCGCTGGTCGCTTCGTCGAGCAGCAGGATCGGATGATCGGAAAGGATCGCCCTTGCGATCGAAAGTCGCTGCAGCTGTCCCTCCGACAGCCCGCTGCCGCGCTCGCCGAGCACCGTGTCGAGTCCGTCCGCAAGGCTCCAGACGAAGTCCGCGCAGGCGACGGTCAGCGCGTTTTTGATCGCTTCCTCGGAGATGCTCTCATCACCGAACGTCAACAGCGAACGGATCGTTCCGGAGATCGTGCGGTTGCCCTGCGGCACATACGCAAACAAACCGCGCCATGCCGCGCTGAGCGGCTCGTCGCCGTTCGCACTGTGCAGCCGCAATTCGCCGCTGTCCGGATGATACAGGCACAGCAGGAGCTTCAGAAGCGTCGATTTGCCGCTGCCGGACGCGCCGGTCAGCACCACGATCTCGCCCTTGCGGATCGTCGCGTTCAAGTGTTCGAACACCACCGCATGCGCGAGCTCGGCGTCGGGACAATAGGTGAACGCCACGTCCTCGATGCCGATGCCGGAAAACGCGTCGTGATAGAATGCTTCGACTTCTTCCGCATTCTTTTTCGGTTCCCTGCAGTCCTGTTCGAACTGTTCCGCTTCCATCAGGCGTTCCGCGCTCGCAAGCATCGCGTAATACTGCGGCAGGTACGACGAAAGGTTCGCAAACGGCGTCTGGATCTGTCCCACCAGCTGCAGTACCGCGGCAAACGTGCCGTAGCTCAGCGTACCGTTCAGAATGCCGTAGCCGCAGAAGATCGCCGCTCCCGCATAGGCGCCGCGCATCAGAAGCCCGTATAAAAAGCTTGCGGTGCACGAATAGCGGCTCCGTCTCAGCCGCGCGGCACGATGTGTATCCATCGCCGCCGTCGCCTGCCGTTCCGCGTCCTTTTCCCGCTGGAACGTGCGCACGAGGATCAGTTCGGACAGCCGTTCCGACATCGTAACACGCAGCGCGCCGTCCGCTTCGCGGATCCGTTTATGCAGCGCTTTCAGCTTCTTGCGGAACAGATAGCTCATCAGCACGATCATCACGCCGACGGGCACCACGACCCACGTCACCTTGCGCAGCATCCACAGCGTCGCGCCGACCGCGCTGATCAGCATGACGATCATGCCGCTCGCTTCCGGCACGATCGAGACGACGGTATGCGCCGCCAGATAGGTATCGGAAACCAGACGGTTCATCCATTCCTCGGAATGCACCGCCGTGACCGATGCATAGTCTCGATCCAGCAGGGTCGAAAACAGCCGCTGTTTGAACTTGTTCTCCATGGCGCTCGACGCGTGTTCCTTGAACCAGCGCACGAATGCGCGCAGCAGCAGCTGTGCAACAATGATCAGCACAAACAGCAGCGCATGCAGCATAAAGCCGTGCAAATCATGATCCACCGCACAGTCGATCATCTCGCGCAGCATCCACGCCAGCACAACGCCCGACATGCCGTTGATCACGTCTGCAAGCAGCAGCAATCCGATCTCCCATCGGAGTCCGGCTGTTGCATTCCACAGCCATTTGATCGGTTTTTGTTTGATTTCGGTTCTCTGTTTCTTCATGTAAATCCTGCGATGCGGACGCTTATGCATTCGCATCTGTGCTCATCGTTTCATACGAGATCCGCGCCGCTTGCGGATCCATGTTGCAATACAGATGATAGAACGCGACTCTCTCGGTCAGCCGGTTGATCAGCTGCATCGTCTTTTGCATCGCTTCCGCAGAATCCGGGCGATAGATCTGCTGCAGCAGATACGGATATGCCGCCTTCGGCTCAATGCGATCGATGCGGTTCTGCTCCGCGCGATCGAGGATGCAGATCGCCTTCAGCGGCGCAGATGCGTTGATGCCGAGATGGTGCTTGCCGTTCCACGGCGTGCCGTAAACCGTTGCGCCTTCGTCCGAAACGCGGATCAGCGGCTTGTCGTCGTTGATCATGACCGCGCGCGCGCCGAGCATCTCGCGCCACAGGCGCGCATGCGTGCTCTTTCCCGTCCCGCTTCTTGCCGTAAGCAGATACGCCTTGCCGTCGACCGCGATCGTCGAACCGTGAAACAGGATCACGCCGTCCCGCGGCAGGTATTCGGCGATCTTGCGATAGACCGCAAGCGTCTCGATATACGCATCCGAATAGGTCGTACAGCGGCGCTGTTCCGCTTGTACCGTGCGCTCGTTGCGCACCCGTTCCGTGTCGATGTCCGCCTGGGTGATCTCCACCGTAAAGTCCGGCGTGCCCTCCGCGGCATACGCAGCGGCTTCTGCGTGCATTTGTTCGTGCAATGTGCGGATCAGGATCGTATGATCCGCGATGCGATATGTTCGTTCCATGTATTCCGGTCAGTCTCCGATCGCCTTGACAAGATAAACGCCCATCTGCGGCACGATGACCTCGCCGGAAACCGCCGCATCCGTTTCGCCGGTCACGACCGTCGCGCCGTTGATCAAAACGCTCCACTCGCCCTCCGGCAGCATGTAGGATGCATCGACGCCGGTCGGATTGATCACGGCAAGACCGACGACCGCGTCATTTTGCATATAGGTCACGACCATCGAACCGTCGTCCTTGATCTCGCAGCTCACGTCCGCATCGCGCAGAAACGCATTTTCCTTGCGCATTTGGATCAGCGCGCGATAGAAATCACGCATCGCCATGACCTCGCTGCCATTCTCAAGCGCATCCCAGTCGAGATTGTTGACCTCATCCGAAGACTTGTAGCTGTTGCCGTCTCCGCCCTTTGAGCGCAGCATTTCCTCGCCCGCGAGCCAGAAAACGGTGCCCTTGCTGATTGCAAGGATCGAAGCGCCGAGGCGGTTCATCTGTGCCTTCTGCGCGTCGGTCGCATCGGGATTCGAAAGCGTCAGCTTGTCCCACAGCGTGCGATTGTCGTGCGAGGACATGTAGTTGATGATCATCGCGTCGTCCACGCGCCACGACTGCGTATTCGACGCGCCGCCCTCGATGCCGAACGCCACGCCCGCCGCGCGGCTCTTGCTCGGATCTCCGCTGATATAGCCCTTATCGGTTGCATTAAACACGCTGCCCTTCAGCCCGTCACGGATCGCGTCGTTGAACACCGCAACGCCGCCCGCTGCGCCGCTGCTCGCCGTGATCTCACGGATGTTCGCCTGCGTTGCCTGCGTATTCGGACGCATCGTCGTGGTGCCGCCGGTCCAGCCCTCGCCGTAAAGGATCGCCTTCGGGTTGATTCTGTGCACCGCCTGTTCGATCTGCTGCATCGTTTCGAGATCGTGCAGACCCATCAGGTCGAAGCGGAATCCGTCGATGTGATACTCGGTTGCCCAGTAGGTGACCGAATCCACCATAAACTTGCGGAACATCGTGCGCTCGGATGCCGTCTCGTTGCCGCAGCCGCTGCCGTTTGAATTGACGCCTGCCGGCGTATAGCGATAGTAGTAATACGGCACGATACGGTTGAGGTTCGCGTTGCCGTCATAGGTGTGATTGTACACGACGTCCATGACCACGCCGATGCCGTTCGCATGCAGTGCTTCGACCATCTGCTTGAACTCCGTGATGCGCACCTCGCCGTGATACGGGTCCGTGGAATAGCTGCCCTCGGGCGCGTTGTAGTTCTTCGGGTCGTAGCCCCAGTTGAACTCCTCGCACTTGGTCTCGTCGACCGTTGCATAGTCATAAACCGGCTGCAGATGCACGTGCGTGATGCCGAGATCGATCAGATAATCGAGACCGACCGGTTCGCCGGACGCGTTTTTCAGTCCCGTCTCCGTGAATGCAAGGTACTTGCCCGGATATCTGGCGTTTGCGATGCGGTTCGAAAAGTCTCTCACGTGCACTTCCCAGATGATCGCGTCGCGATACCGTTCGATGCCGTCGAAGAATTTGTCCTCCGTAAAGCCCTCGGGATCGGTGGCGTCGAGATCGACGACCATGCCGCGATCGCCGTTGACGCCGAGCGCCTTGGCATACGGATCGACTGCATCCTGCGTGCCGACCGCCGTGGTGACCGTGTAGGTGTAGTATGTACCGCTGCCGCAGTTCTGCGTGCTGCTCCAGACGCCCTTCGCTCCGTATTCCATGTCGACGGAAAGGTACGGATCGCCGCCGTCGCCCGTCTCAAAGAGGTTCAGCACGACCTTCGATGCGGTCGGCGCCTAGAGCTTGAAGGTCGTCTGATCGCCGCTGAGAACGGCGCCGAGATCGTTGCCCGCATAGGTATAGTTATTGATGAAATCCTCGGAATCGAAGATGCCGGTCGGGATCGCCGTCTTGCGCTCGTAGCCCTCGATCTCGACGTCATAAAGTTTCGTCACGTCCAGATCCTCCTTGAGCTTGATCACACCCGTCACGACTTTGTTGTTCAGACTCGACAGGGATTCGATCTCCAGCCTGCGATCGCCGTCGTAAACGGCGACCTGATCGAGCGATTCGATGCGGACCGCCGGATTCAGATTATACTGGATCTCGTTTCCGGAAATGATGCCGACGTAATTCATGCTCTTCTTCTCCCACAGCGTTGCACCGCCGTCGTTGCTGTAATAAATGTTGCCCTCGCCCGAGACGAGATAGATCTGCGTGTCGCCGCCTTCCATTTTGACGAAACGGTCGCCGTCGAAATCCTTCGTCGCTTCGCCCCACGAGGTGCCGCACGGATCGGAGCAGTTGACGCGCACGATGAAGCCGACCTCCTCGACGTCGCTCGGCACGTTGATCATGCATTTCGCGCCGTATGCGCACGGATACATCTGATAACCGCGGCCGTCCTTATCCGGATACCAGATCCACATATCGCTCGTTTCGAACTTGATC
>ONMC01000153.1 GCA_900318745.1 uncultured Eubacteriales bacterium | reverse complement strand
CATCAAGCCGTATCTCTATACGTTCGGCAGCGTGCGTCCGTTCAAGTGCACGCCGCTGAACAAAAAACGCATGCGCGCGTATCTGGCGACGCTGTACACCGACTGCGAGAACTTTGCGGATGTGAACGATCTCATTTCCTACATGCCGCCGTTCCGCGGATTTACGATGATCCGGCGCGTCAACGTCGGCACGGATCAGAAGCGCTCGTTCTTCCGACTGCTTCATCCGCTGCGCTATCATGTGCATTACGATCTGCCGGAGCTGTACCGCAAGCTGCAGGGAAAGACGGCGGAGGAGGAAGCCGGAGCGGATACGGAATCACGGTAGACAAACGGAACGGAATACGGTATAATCATCATTTGTGAAACAACGGTCAACGACCGCGGCAAGGAGAAGACATGAAGGTAAAGCATCTCGGCGGATACAGAACGATCGACAGCTTCGTGCGGCATAAGCTGGACGCGTTTTCCGGGACGGATCGCACGATGGGCACGTTGTTCGAATTCATGTATTCGGAGGGCGATCACATCATGCTGGAGCGCACCGACGGGTATGCGATCCGAAAGATGACCTATGCGCAGGGCAAGGAGCAGGCGATCGCGTTTTCGGAGCGTCTTTACACGCTGCTTTCACACGCGCAGCCGAACGCGCCGGTCGGGCTTTGCATGGACAATTCCGCCGAGTGGATCGCGCTGTTCTGGGCGATCCTGCGCGCGGGGTTCCGGCCGATCCTCATGAACATCCGGCTCGACGACGCCGTACTGAACGAGATCCTTTCGACTTACGGCGCGGTCTGCGTCGTGTCGGACGGACGCACGTTTTCGACGCGCACGGTGCAGCTGAGCGAACTGGAGCAAACGGAGCGCACCCCGTTTGTCCCCGCGTTTGCGAACGAGGTGCTTTTGATGACCTCCGGCACGAGCGAGCACGTCAAGCTGTGCGCCTATACCGGCGAGCAGTTCTACCGTCAGATCGAGAGCAGCGCGGAAATCATCCGCATGTCAAAGCGCATGAAGGAGCATTATCAAGGCGAGCTCAAGCATCTGACGTTTCTGCCGTTCTATCATATCTTCGGACTGACCGCCGTTTACATCTGGTTCGCGTTCTTCTCGCGCACGTTCGTACTGCTGCGCGATTTCAGCCCGAACACGCTGCTGAACACCGTCAGAAAACACAAAGTCACGCATATCTTCGCGATCCCGCTGCTGTGGGAGCGCATCTATGAAACCGCAAGGAGCGAGATCGAAAAGCGCGGCGAAAAGACGCAGAGAAAATTCGAAACGGGTATGCGCATCATGGACCGCATCGGCGACGTGCCGCTGCTCGGCGATCTCTTTTCGAAGCTCGCATTCAAAGAAGTACGCGAAGGGATCTTCGGCGAAAGCCCCCGATTCTGCATCAGCGGCGGCAGCCGGATCTCGCCGGACGCGCTGCGGTTTTTCAATCACATCGGATATCATCTGTCGAACGGTTACGGCATGAGCGAGATCGGCATCGCGTCGGTCGAACTGTCGAATAAGAGAAGCCGTCTTTGCGACGGGTCGGTCGGCAAACCGATCCCGGGCATGGCATTTCGTGCGGAAGCGAACGGCGAGCTTGCAGTCTCGGGCAGGAGCATGGCAAGCGCGATCTGCGTCAACGGCGAGCGTACCGTGCAGGACGGCGGGTGGTTTCTCACGCACGATCTCTGCCGCATCGAAAACGGGCGGCTGTTTATCCTCGGCCGCGCGGACGATCTGATCGTCTGCGAAAACGGCGAGAATCTGAATCCGGATCAGGTCGAATGCCGCATCCGGCTGTCAAACCGCAGACCGATCTGCCTGCTGTCCGCTGACGGCGGGCACGGCGCGGAGCCGACGCTCGTGATCGAACTGTCCGAATACGCAAACGCCGCGACGGCGCAGGCGATCCGCGAGGAAGCGCGCGCCGCGCTGAAAACGATGCGGCTCGACGGCTCGGTCAAACGGATCGTGCTGACCAAGACGCCGCTGATGGGCGCGCAGGAGTTCAAGGTGAGCCGTGCGCGGGTTCGCCGAGCGCTCGAAACCGGCGCGATCGTGCCGTACACGGTCGAGGCGGAGCGGACGGACACGGAGGACGCGGCGCTCGTCGCGCGCGTGACGAAGCATTTTGCCGAAGCGCTGCGCGCCGCGCCGGACACGATCGGACCGAATGCGGATTTCTTCTACGATCTCGGCGGCACGAGTCTCGATTATTTCGCGATGGTCTCTGCGATTCAGGGCGAGTTTGACGTCGGTTTTCCGACGGATGCGGGACACAGTCTTTCGACGGTCAACGCGTTCTGCCGGTATATCCGCGAGCAGGGGTAAGCCATGTCGAAACTGTTGATCGGATTTGTCAAGCTGACCGGTTTTCCGGTGCAGTGGCTGTGCTTTCGCACCAAGGTGACGTACCGCAACCGCGTGGTGCAGTCGCGGCGCATCAAGGGGAGCGCGATCGTCGTGTCGAACCATACCGCGGTTTACGACTACGCCGTGCTGCTCTTCGTCTTTTTCGGACGGATCCTGCGCACGCAGATGGCGGAACTGCTGTTTCAAAAGGGACTGCTCGGACCGTTTCTGAAGGGCATGGGCGGTATTCGGGTCGATCGCAATTCGCACGACATGGGGTTTGTGCGCGAATCGATCGGGATCCTGGAAAAGGGCGGCGTGCTGTGCGTCTTTCCGGAGGCGCGGCTGGCACGTCCGGGCGAGGAAAAGCCGCTGCCGTTTCAGACGAGTCCGTTCTATATCGCATTGGAGAGCGGCGCGCCGATCGTGCCGGTCTACACAAACGGAAGCTATTTTCAAAAGAAACGGGCGCGTGTGCGCATCGGAACGCCGATCGACGTTCGCGCGATGTGGAACGCGGACGAAGACGAAAAAACCAATCTGACGCGGATCGCCGAAAGCGTGCGGCAAACGGTGATCGAACTGGGGAAGGAACTTGAACGGGAAGAAGCGTAAGCGGGCAAAGCTGTTCGCATGGAAATATCTGTTCCTCGACGTCGCACGTGCGCTGGCCGCGCCGAGCGTGTTTCTGTTTCTGCGCCCGAAATGGCTCTATGAGAGCGACGCGGCGAAGCGTCCGGTGCGCGGGGCGGCGGTGGTCATCACCAACCACGACAGCTTTCTGGACCCGATGTACGTGATGGTCGCGCTGTGGTACCGGCGGACGCGCTTTGTCGCGACGTCGGACCTCTATTATCATCGATCGCTGGCATTCTTTCTGAAGCTGGTGCGCTGCATCGAGGTCGACAAAAAGAATTTCAACTTGGCCACGTGCCGCAAGGTCAGCGAGGCGCTCGACGAAGGCGAGGTCGTGGCGATCTTCCCGGAGGGCAGCATCAACGACGCCAGTCAGGATTCGGTGCGCGT
>ONMC01000157.1 GCA_900318745.1 uncultured Eubacteriales bacterium | reverse complement strand
GTGAGGAGGAAGACGAGTGAATACACCGAAAATGTCAGCCAAGCAGCTTTTCGTGATGCTCGCGCAGCGGTCCGTATACGATCGGACCGACCGTATGCACCACGTACGTCGCGGGCAGATTGAAACCGGGCGTCAGCTTCGCCGTGCCGGTGCGCTCCTCGTGTCCCTGCGTGCGCATGATCGTGTTGCAGATGTCGCGCAGCTGCAAGCCCGCATAGGTGTGGATCGCGTTGTCGATGCAGCCGTGATTGGGCGAAAAACAGCCGAGGAGCTGTGAATTCGCCGCGTTGACGATCGCGTCGACTTCGAGCGTCGTGATGTCGCCGCGCCATAGATAGCGATGCGGCCGCACGGGCGTCAGATCGCAAAGCCGCGTCACGCCCTTCTCGCGCGTCGCTTCCTGTAAATACGCGTCCTGCACGTCCAGAAATTCCCTGCTGAGCGGCATGGGCGGACGCACGTTTAAAAGACCGCGCAGCAGCCGCTTTTGTTCGGCTTCGTCCTGCGGGATCGCAACGGTATCGTTTTGCCGCTCATCGAGCAATGCCCGAATGAGCCAAATCCTTCGTTCCTGCTGTGTCATGAAAAAAGTATATCACGCGGCGGTTTGTGTTGTAAAGAAAGAATTTGACAGCGCTACGGCGACGTGCTATGCTGACAGCATCGGAAGGGGGGGACGGTCATGCCTCACAGCTTTTATACGCTGCACATGAGAAAACGGCTCGATGAATTGGAAGCAGAAACCGCAAAAAGAGAAGCGGAGCTGTCACGTCAAAACGAACGGCTGCATCGTGAGGTCGATGCGCTGAAAGCGGAGATTGCAAAGCTCAAAACCGCGATCGAGCAGCTGAACGCGCGGCTGGACGGCATCGCACCCGAATGGGAAGCGCCGGAAGAACCGCCCGTGAAAGCACCGAAGCTTCCGGAAGAACCGCCCGCAAAAGCACCGAAGGCGGAGGAACCCGCGACGCTTCGTACGGTGCTTTCGCACGCAGCGAAGTTTCAGACGGACGACGGCATGATCCGCTGTCTCGAACGGGACAAAACCGCGCTGACGGAAGCGGAGCAGGCGCAGATCGAAGCGATCCTGAAGCTTCCGGAAAACGAGATCCGCGCGGCGATCGACCGCATGATACAAGCATAAAAAGAGACTGTCCGTTTGAAACGGACAGCCTTTTTTCGATTGCTCAGTAGTTTTCCGCGTTGACTTCAAAGTACGATTGCGGATGCGCGCAGGTGGGGCAGATCTCCGGCGCCTTTTCGCCGACGACGATGTGTCCGCAGTTGCGGCATTCCCAGACCTTGACCTCGCTCTTTTCAAAGACGGCGGCGGTCTCGACGTTGCGGAGAAGCGCGCGATAGCGTTCCTCATGGTGCTTTTCGATCGCGGCGACCAGACGGAACTTCTTTGCGAGCTCCGCAAAGCCCTCCTCCTCGGCGGTCTTTGCAAAGCCCTCGTACATGTCGGTCCATTCGTAGTTTTCGCCGTCCGCGGCCGCCTTGAGGTTCTCGGCGGTGCTGCCGATGCCTTCCAGCTCCTTGAACCACAGCTTGGCGTGCTCCTTTTCGTTGTCCGCGGTCTTCAAAAACAGCGCGGCGATCTGTTCGTAACCGTCCTTCTTTGCTTTGGAGGCAAAGTAGGTATACTTGTTGCGCGCCTGCGATTCGCCGGCGAATGCGGCGAGCAGGTTCTGTTCGGTTTTCGTTCCGGTGTATTTGCTCATATTGCCTCCTTATGCTTTGAACAGCGAGTGCAGGTTGCAGTACGCATAGACGGCTTCGACTTCGTCGCCTTCGCACAGACGGAAGCAGACCTCCGGCGCCTGACCGGGTTCGAGCGCTTTGCGCTGATTGCCGAACTTGGTTTGCAAAGAGACCCACTCGATATAGTGTTCGGGAAGCATCGGATGCGCGACCGAGCCGACCTTGACCTTGACGACGTCGCCGATCACTTCCACGACGGGTACATGCTTTTCGACCGCGCCGTCGCTCGTGCCGGGGACGATCTCCTTCATCGGTTTGCCGCAGCACATGATGGGGCAGGCGGACTTTTTGACGATTGCAACGATCTGGCCGCAGGTTTCACAGCGATAGAATTTCATTTCCATGGGGATTACCTCCTTGATGTGATATACAAAGACGCCCTGCCGGGCGTCGATTGTTTGATGTCAGAAGCTCGAGAAGCCGTAGGTATTGACCATTGCGTCGAGCTTAACGCGTTCCCTGCACAGCGGACATTCGTGCGAAGCGACGCTCATGTAGTCCGGCCACAGATTCTCCGTATCGAAGATCGAGGTGACGGGGTAGCCGCCGCAGGTCTGCATGTTGGCGATGATCGAGCAGATGCCGACCGTTTCGCCGCCGTAATACTGGATCGCTTCGGTTGCGCCGAGCACGGTGAAGCCCGTGGAGACGGATGCGGCAAGGATCAGCACATGCTTGCCCCGGATCATTGGAACGGTGTTGTCGCGGAAGATCAGCTGCGAGCCCGTCGTGTGTTCCGGCGTGAGCACGCAGATCGGACGGCTGGAGTTCATGCTTGTGAAGCTGACCTTACTGAGCTCGCTCGCCATGCACGCGCCGATCACTTCGGTTCCGTCGAGGCAGAGGATCGTATCGACGATCGTCGTTCCCTTGAACCGCGCCGCGAGCTGGATCGCCGCTTCACGCGCTTCGGGAAGACAATACTTGGTCATCGTGAGATCCACATAGTAGTTGATATGGCTGTGGCTCGTGGCAAAGTGTCCCTTTGCAACGCGAAGAGGCAGATTGCTGTTGTTGGGATTCGGATATTCCCGCATTTGAATCGACATACGTTTGTGCTCCTCCCTGCTCTTTCTTGTATCTTTTATCATAACAAAAACGACCGCGGGTGTCAATGCCGCGGCCGCTGTTTCACGCGTTTTTATGCAGAAATTCGTATTATTTATAACTGTGCAGACCGGGCAGAAGCGTGTTGACCCCGATATAGGTGAACAGCACACAGACGAACCCGATGACGCCCACGATCGCCGCCGTTTTGCCGTTCCAGCCGCGACGGATGCGCAGATGCAGGTAAACGAGATAGATCATCCATGTCACGAGCGCCCATGTTTCCTTGGGATCCCAGCTCCAGTAGCTGCCCCAGGCGTTTTCCGCCCAGATCGCACCGATGTTGATCGTGACCGTCAAAAACATCATGCCGAGCGACACGCTGCGATAGCTGATCACGTCAAGCTTTTCCTTCTTCGGGAATCCCTCGTCGAAGCGTTCCAGCGCCTCCGG
>ONMC01000064.1 GCA_900318745.1 uncultured Eubacteriales bacterium | reverse complement strand
TCTCTGATCAGAGAATCCACGATGCGCATGACGTTCCTGATCGGGATCGCAAACCCGATGCCCTCCGTCTGCAGATTGTTGCCGTATTCATCCGTTCCGGCAGAGAAATACTTTGCGTTCGTAACGCCGATCACTTCGCCCTTCATGTTGATCAGCGGGCCGCCGCTGTTGCCGGGATTGATCGCCGCATCCGTCTGCAGCATTTCATTTTCGAATCCGTCGATATTGATCTGACGCGCGGTTGCGCTGATGATGCCGAGCGTAACGGAGCCGTGCAGTTCTTCCGTACCGAGCGGATCGCCGATCGCAAGGACGTATTCGCCGACGCGGATCGTATCGGAATCGCCGATCGGGAGCGGCATCAGTCCTTCCGCATCGATCTTCAGCACGGCAACGTCGCTCATGACGTCGCTGCCGATCAGCTTTGCTTCGATTTCACGATCGTCCTGCAAGATGACCGTGATCCGGCTCGCATCCTCGATCACGTGCTCGTTGGTTACGATATAACCGTCTGCGGTCAGAATAAAGCCGCTGCCGCTCGAAACCGCCTGCAGTTCACGCGAATAGCGCGTGCGCTGATAATTCAGAATGCCGACAACGCCGGGCATACAGGCATCGATGATATCCGGCAGCGAACCGAGCGATTCCTCTGCAAACGGCAATGCCATACGCTCCGTATACAGCGGATCGGGGCTCGGTGCGGGCGTGACGCGCGGGGAGCCGATGATCGGCGCTTCTGCCGTCGGCACAGGCGTTTCCTGCGGGATCACGAGTTCCGCCGTCGGTTCCGGCGTCGGCTGTTCGACCGGTGCTTCTGTCGGCTGCTGCGCCGCTTTTTCCGGATTCTCGGGAATTGCTTCGGGCATGCTTTCACGCGGCTGCTCGGTCGGTTGTACGCCGTTTGCAGGGACATACATCCGATCGGCTGCTTCGCCGAGCTGTTTGATCGCGCGCCAGTCGTCGCTCATAGCAAAGAATACCCCTGCTCCCAGCAGCAATGCGATCAGGATGCAGAGAATGATGACAAATATGTTGCCCGCCCGTCTTGCGCGGCGAACCGAAGCTGTAACCCGATATTCACACGGATACGGGATCATTTTATGTGCCATTCCGTTTACCTCCGTCTGTTACTCGTTTTCCGGAGCTTGCGCGCTCCAGTGTAAATGTGAACTGCGTGCCGCGTCCGCGGGCGCTGCGAACCGTAATGGACTGTCCGTGCTGCTCAATGATGCGTTTGACGATCGAAAGTCCGAGACCGGACCCCATCTGCGGCGCCGGCGTATGCGCCTTTTCGACCTTATAGAAGCGATCGAATACGTGCGGCACGTCCTCCTGCGGAATGCCGATGCCGTTGTCGCGCACCGTAACGTATACCGTTTTGCGCATCGAATACGTCGAGACCGACAGCACTCTGCCCTTCGGCGAATACTTGATTGCATTGTCGATCAGGTTTCTCAGGACCTGTCCGATCTGTGCAGGATCCGCGAACACGGAGCATTGCTCCTGCGCAAAGCGGACGTCCATTTCCATCTCGTTTTCATTGAGCCGCGCTTCGAACGTCAGAAGCGTTCTGCGGATCAGCTCGTTGATATCGAACACCTCAAAGTTAAGCTGAATCGTGCCGGATTCGATGCGTGCGAGGTCGAGAAGATCGTTGACCAACGTGACCATGCGGCGCGTTTCGTTGAGCACGATCTCGATGTACTGCGGAAAATCCTCCTCCGGGATCGTGCCGTCGCGCATCGCCTCCAGAAAGCCTTTCATCGATGTCAGCGGCGAACGGAGCTCGTGCGAGACGTTTGCAACAAAGCTGCGGCGCGTATCCTCCAGCGTGCGCAGCTGCTCCGCCATTTCATTCAGGCTCTTGCCGAGCTGCGCTGCCTCATCCTTTCCGTCGACCGGGATGCGCGTCGAGAAGTCGCCGCGCGAATAGCACTGCACCGCATGATTCATTTCCACGAACGGATGGATGACGCGATAGGACAGATAGTACGTGATGATCCCGGTTGCGATCAGCGTCAGCACGCTGATCAAAACCGTCCAGAGAATTGATTCCAGCGTGCTTTGTCGGATCGCGCTGAGATCACCGTTGATCAGAAGCAGTCCGCTGTCGGACGTTTCGTCGATCGCGCAGTAATATGTCAGAACGGGAAACGACTCGTTTGAAAAATAATGCCTGCGCGAATCGCCGATCTCGTTCGCCTGTTGTGCAATACGCGCATACGCGGTCTGCTCAAGCGTCTGCTCCGCATACGGTTTCCAACGCGCATCGGTAAAGTATACGTCGACCTCGCCGCGCGAACCGATCCGTTCGATCAGCAAATCGCTGTCCTGCGCGATATGGGTGATCCTTTCCTCCGAAGCTGTATTCGAGGAAAGCAGTTCTCGCACGATCTGCGCACGTCGGTTTAATGTTGATCCGTATTCCCCTGTCTTCTGCGCATGTACGACAATCGTCAAAACAGTGCCCACAAGCAGTACCGCAAGCGATACCGTGAGACACTGTATGAACATCATACGCGAGAAGATGGTTCGAAACCGTATTCTTCGCATGACCCCTCTTATGAATGTACGTCAAATTTGTAGCCGACGCCCCAGACCGTTTTAAGCTGCCACGTTTCGCGCTCGCCGAGCTTTTCACGGATGCGCTTGACATGAACGTCGACCGTACGGGAATCACCGAAGAAATCGAATCCCCACACCTGCTCCAGAAGCTGTTCTCTCGTGAACACGCGTCCGCTGTGCGACGCAAGGAAGTACAGCAGTTCGATCTCTTTCGGCGGCATGTCGATCTGTTCGCCGTCGAGCGTGACCGAGTAATTCTCCAGGGAGATCGTGAGGTCCGGAAGCGTGATCGAGCGCTCGCTCTCCGCTGCCGGCGCAAAGCGGCGCAGAACCGCTTTGATGCGTGCAACGAGCTCGTTGGAATCGAACGGCTTTGCGATGTAATCGTCCGCGCCGAGTTCCAGTCCTCTGACGCGTTCGCCGGTATCGCCCTTCGCTGTCAGCATAATGACCGGAGTGGAGCTTTCCTGCCGGATTTCGTGCAGAATCGACCAGCCGTCCTGCCCGGGCAGCATGACGTCGAGCACGACGAGCGTCGGCTTCGTGTTGCGGAACGCCTGCATCGCTTCGTAGCCGGTCGTGCACGTAGCGACCGAATAGCCCGCTTTCTTCAAATATAACTCAATGATTGCCAGAATGTTTCTGTCGTCATCGATGACCAAGATCGTATTGTTGTCCATGAATACCTCCGTCATTCTTTCGTTTCCACCGTGATCCCGTGCGACGCGAGCAATTCCGCCGTCACACCGTTTCCGGCTCTCAAGGTACCGGTAAATGTACCGTCGTAAACCATTTCCTTCCCGCAGGACGGGCTTCGGGCCTTTAAGACCGCGCGGTCGCACCCGTAAAGTTCTGCAAGCCGCAGTGTCTCCCGTGCGCCCCGTTCGAACGCTTCCGTTACGTCCGCTCCTTCGCGCGTGACGACGCGCGTTCCGTCCTTTGTTCGCTCCGCAGGCACGCGCGGACAAGGAAGTCCGCCGAGCATTTCCGGACAAACCGGGATCGCGTTTCCGCTTCGTACGAGATCGACGATCTGCGGATCCGTCGTAACCTTTGCGTCGTATCTGCAGCGATATCCGGCAAGGCAGGCGCTGACAATAATCATCACATGTTACCTTTCTATAGGTAGTGTTATTTTAACATAGGATTCGTTTTTTGTCTATACTTTGTTCATATTTTACAAGTGAAAACGGCGCGCAGCATCGCTGCACGCCGTCTGTGTTCCATATCAGTTCCGTACGATCTGGAACAGATAAAACTTAAGATAATCGGTCTCCGGCACGTTCCAGAGGATCGGATGGTCCGGCGCCTGCTGCCGCTGTTCGATCTGCCGCAGCTGCACGCCTGCATCGGACGCAGCACGCACGAGCATCTTTTCGAACAGCTCCGTCGGCATGAAATGACTGCACGACGCGGTCGCAAGGTAGCCGCCGGGCGGCAGCAGCTTCAGCGCCGCCGAATTGATCTCGCGATAACCGCGCTCCGCTGCATTGACGGTCTTTCTCGATTTGGTGAACGCAGGCGGATCGAGAATGATGAGATCATACGGTTTCTTTCCGGCTGAAAGCAGTTCGGTCAGCAGATCGAATACGTCCGCCGTCACAAAATCCATGCGATCCGAAAGCCCGTTTCGCTCGGCGTTCGCCTTTGCCATTTCGATCGCGGTTTCGGAGATGTCGACCGCCGTGACGTGCTCCGCTCCGCCCTTTGCGGCGTTCAGTGCAAACGAGCCGGTATGCGTAAAGCAGTCGAGCACTTTGCGTCCGCGTGCGATCCTTGCAAGCGCCTGACGGTTGTATTTCTGATCGAGGAAAAATCCGGTTTTCTGTCCGTTTTCTACGTCAACCAGATACTCGATCCCGTTTTCCGTGATCGTCGTGACCGTGCTGTCCGGTTGTTCAAGGTTCGGGATCGGATACCAGCCCTTCCCCTGCTCCATGCCCTCGAGCGCACGGATCGCAACGTCATTGCGTTCATAGACGCCTTTGATGCCGGCGCCGTCCGCATTCAGGACATCGACGAGGATCGGGAACAGCATCGGCTTGATGCGCTCCATGCCGATCGAAAGCGTCTGCGTTACGAGGATATCTTGGAACCGGTCGACGGTCAGTCCCGGAAATGCGTCCGCTTCTCCGAAAATCACGCGACATGCGCCGATGTCCGCTCCCATGACCGCCTTGCGATACTCCCAGGCATATTGGACGCGTCTGCGCCAGAACGCCTCGTCGAACCGATCGTTTGCATTGCGCGAAACGAGACGGATGCGGATCTTGGAATTGCGGCTCAGAAAACCGGTGCCGAGGTATTTGCCTTTTTCGGATACCGCATCGACCAGAGCGCCGTTTTCGGCGTCACCTTCTTCGGAGATCACTTCGGCTTCATAGATCCACGGATGTCCGTTTTCGACCCATCTCGTGCCTTTTTGCGTGATCGTAAACTTCGGATATGCGCGCTGTGTTTTCATATGCTGTCCTTCCCTGTTGATTTGATTTCAGTATACCATAGTCAGACGGATGCGGCAATTTTATTGTCCGATGCGTCTTTTGTGCCGTTCGATCCGAGCGCTTCCTTCTTCATGCGCATATATTCTGTGCCGTGGATCCGTCATTCGTATGCCAGCAGATTTCCGAGCGGAACGGAAAACCCGATCGCGCGGTACATCGGCACATCGCAGTCTGCGCATCCGACCGTCAGAGAACCGACGCCGCTTTCGCGATAGGCGAACGCAGCCAACTGACGCGCGACGCCGCGGTGACGATAAGCCGGACAGATATAGAAATCCTCGAACACGCCGCACGATCGATAATCGAACGTCGAGAAACCGACGGTAACGGAGCAACAGCCGATCTGATCGGTTCCGTTCCGCGCACCGTAGAAAGAAATGAGGCCTTTCGCGATCGCTTCGGCCAACCGCGCTTTTTCGGCTTCGCCCGGTTCATCCTCTCCGATCTCCGCCTTATACTTCTTTTGCAGTTCCCACAGCGCATCCATGTCGCGGGGCGTGAGTTTTTCGTATTCCACGGTCTTTTGCATCCTCCGTTCCGTACCGGTTCCGTCGCACCGGATTGTACCGTTCAAAAAAGCGTCTCTTGTCAATGACAAAAGACGCTTTTTCTGGTGCGGGAAACAGGACTTGAACCTGCATGAAATTGCTTTCACACGGACCTGAACCGTGCGCGTCTGCCAATTCCGCCATTCCCGCGTATTGTGGTGGATGGGGATGGATTCGAACCATCGAAGTCTGTGACGGCAGATTTACAGTCTGCTCCCTTTGGCCGCTCGGGAACCCATCCACGTAATACCTATTTCATTGTCAATGTTCGTGTTGGAGCCGGCGATCGGAGTCGAACCAACAACCTACTGATTACAAATCAGTTGCTCTGCCATTGAGCTACGCCGGCAGAAAAATTGGCGACCCGAAGGGGGCTCGAACCCCTGACCTCCAGCGTGACAGGCTGGCATTCTAACCAACTGAACTACCGGGCCACTCTTGGTGGGCCTTCAGGGACTCGAACCCCGGACCAATCGGTTATGAGCCGACCGCTCTGACCAACTGAGCTAAAGGCCCTTGTTCCCAGAAGGAAAAAATGGTGATCCCGAGGAGATTCGAACTCCTGTAGCCGCCGTGAAAGGGCGGTGTCTTAACCACTTGACCACGGGACCACTCTATCAGCCGCTTTGGTCGGGGTGAGAGGATTTGAACCTCCGGCCCCATGCTCCCAAAGCACGTGCGCTACCGGACTGCGCTACACCCCGAAACTCACACGAACTTCAAGCGGCTTGATTAGAATACAACATTCTGCCGAAAATGTCAACAAGAATTTTTGATTTTTTTCAAAAAAACGGATCAATGGAAGATGTTGAAGAAATTCGCGACCGGTTCAAGCACGTCATGAAGCTCCTGAATGCTTTCGTTCAGCTTTCTGATGTCGATGCTGCTGAGGTTCTGCATCGCAGTCTGCGCGTCCGACAAGACTTGATCGAGTCCCTGCGTGGATTCCTTGATCTGATCGATCGTTTCCGTTCCGGTCTGCGCAAACGCCTGCACGGAACTGCCGAGCAGTTCGAAATCGATCTTTTGCAGATCCTCGGCAACGACATTGATGTTGTTCCCGGCTTCCGTCATCGTTGCGGACAGATCGTTGATATCGTGCGTGATCTTTCCGACGTATGTTGACAGCAGCACGGCGATCAGAACGATCAGCACCGCGGCGATCGCCGTCAGGGTCAGTTTGACGCGGTTGATCCTGAGATTCTTTTTCTCGTAGGTTCTGAGTTCCTCGATCGTCTTGATAAAGGTTTCGTTGAGAGCGGGCTGTACGGTTTCCATCTTGATCCTCCCGGTATGATTTGGGGGGAAAGCGGCGCTCTCCCCCCTATTTGATGTCTTCAGTTCAGATCGGAACGGCGTTCGGTCAGACGCGCAAGCATCTCCTTTGCCGCTTCCAGTTTTCTGCGTTCCTCGTTGACGACCGCTTCCGGCGCCTTCTGCACGAACTTCTCGTTCGACAGCTTGCCCTCCGCGCGGGCGACTTCGCCCTTCACGCGCTCGATTTCTTTTTCGATGCGTGCGCGTTCTTCATCCAGATCCACGAGCGAAGCAAGCGGGATATACGCTTCCGCGCCGTCGCACACAAGGTGCACGTCGGTCTTCTGTACGTCTCCCTTGTCCTTTGCAAAGCGGATCTCGTCGGCGCCGATCAACTTCATCAGCAGCGAGCTCAGTGCTTCGAATTTTTCAGGCTCTGCAACGATCAGCTTTGCCTTGATTCTGAGTCCCACCGGGACTTTGCGTTCTGCGCGAACGTTGCGGATCGCACGGATCACGTCCTTCATCGTCTCCATGCATGCTTCCTCATCTGCAAATCTCGGTTCGGAAGATGCTTTCGGCCAATCGCACAGCATGATGGTTTCTTCATGACCCGGCAGACGCTGATACAGTTCTTCCGTAATAAACGGCATGAACGGATGCAGCAGCTTCATCGAAGTCGAAAGCACATACAGCAACACGGACGATACGCGCGCCTTTTCCGCGGCGTTGTCGCTGTACAGACTCGGCTTTGCAAGCTCGATATACCAATCGCACAGTGTGCCCCAGATGAAGTCGTAGATCTTCTCGGCCGCGAGGTTCAGCTCATACGCATCGAGGTTTGCGGTAACATCGCGGATCGCGCGGTCCAGCTGCGCAAGGATCCATTTGTCTGCGATCGAAAGCTCCGCCTCGTCGAACGTCGGCTGCGTGTTCCCGTCGATGTTCATCAGCACGAAGCGAGCCGCGTTATAGACCTTGTTGCAGAAGTTGCGCGCCGCTTCGACTTTTTCGTTGTAGAAGCGCATATCGTTGCCGGCGGCGTTGCCCGTCACGAGCGAGAAGCGCAGGGAGTCCGCGCCGTATGTCTCGATGATGTCGAGCGGGTCGATGCCGTTTCCGAGCGATTTGCTCATCTTGCGTCCGAGACTGTCGCGCACAAGTCCGTGCACGTAGACCGTCTTGAACGGTTCCTCTTTCATCACCTCTGCCGCAAACGTGATCATGCGGGAGATCCAGAACGTGATGATATCGTACCCGGTCACCAGCGTATCGGTCGGATAGAAGTATTTCAGTTCTTCCGTCTCTTCGGGCCAGCCGAGCGTGGAGAACGGCCAGAGTCCGGACGAGAACCACGTATCGAGCACGTCCTCATCCTGACGCAGTGCGCCGCCGCAGTTCGGACATGCCTTCGGCGCTTCCTCCTCGCAGAAGATCCCGCCGCAGTCGTCGCAGTAATACACCGGGATGCGATGACCCCACCAGAGCTGACGCGAGATGCACCAGTCGCGGATGTTTTCCATCCAATGATAGTAGTTCTTATCGAAGCGCTCGGGCACAAACTTCACCTTGCCGGAACGCACCATTTCGAGCGCGGGCTCCGCAAGCGGCTTCATGTCCACGAACCATTGCTTCGACACGATCGTTTCGATCGTCGTGTGACAGCGATAGCAGGTGCCGACGTTGTGCGTGTAGTCCTCGATCTTGACGAGGTTTCCGCTCGCTTCGAGATCTTTGACGATATTCCTGCGGCATTCGAACCGATCCTGACCGCAGTATGCGCCGCCTTCTTCGTTGATATGTCCGTCGTCCGTGAATACGCGCAGCGTCGGAAGATCGTGACGTTTGCCGACCTCGAAGTCGTTCGGGTCGTGCGCCGGCGTGATCTTGACGGCGCCGGTGCCGAATTCCATTTCACAGTATTCGTCGCCGACGATCGGGATCTCCCTGCCCACCAGCGGAAGGACCACGGTCTTGCCGATGATATCCTTATAACGCGGATCCTCGGGGTTGACCGCAATGCCGGTATCGCCGAGCATCGTTTCGGGGCGCGTGGTCGCAACGGTGATCGAATAGGACTTATCCGGCGCATCGTAGCGCACGTACCAGAGATGGCTTTCCTGGCTTTCGTATTCGACCTCCGCGTC
>ONMC01000171.1 GCA_900318745.1 uncultured Eubacteriales bacterium | reverse complement strand
TGCGCGAGCCGTCGCCGATCTTCACACCCGCGACATCGATGACGCTCGACTGCGGATGGAACTCGCGGCTCGCGAGCTTGTAGCTCTTCGAGATCGCGACCGTCTTTTCCACGCCGTCCATCGCCTCGAACGTCACATCGCCGAGCTTCCGCTTGTCGCCGATGACGCCGACGATGCGCTGGGACGCGCCGTCCATGACCTTTGCCTCGAGGCCCGCGTCCTCGATGGTGCTGATGACCGCCTTGATGTTCTCTGCCGTTGCTTCGGGATTCATGATGATAACCATAGCCATACCTCTTTCTATTTTATCAAATAAACATACGCTCTAAAGATACTGCTCCGCCGAAGACCTTCTTCAGCGCAAAGCGAACGGCAAGCACCACGGCCAATCCGACCGCAACCTTCATGGCTTGCGCCCAGAATCCGGCTTTTGTTTCGAAACGTACGAACCGATCGTCGAGTAACTTGCCGATCAGCATGCCGACGGATGCGCCGACAAGCACGTAAGCGTTGCTGATGCTTTCCTGCGCCATCGGGAGGAAAGAGGGATCCGCGGGAGCCGGTCGAACGAGCAGCCATACGAGAAGTCCGACGCATGCAACGGCGCCGGTGATCAGAACGGCGTTCATTCGTTTTTCATCGTTCTGATGATTGCGGAACATCAGGGCAAAGAAGACAAGCACCAGCACGCCGAGCAGGAACCCCACGCTGACGTCCAGCAGCGTATGTACGCCGAGATACATGCGCGAGAATGCAACGACAAGCGACAGGATGATCGCACAGGCGTATGCCCATTTCTTTTTCAGACATCCGGCAAGTCCGCCGAGTGTAACGACCGCCGTCAGCGTATGACCGCTCGGGAACGAGTAGCCGGAGGCGGCGGGGATCGCGTTGGCAACCGCCATGAAGGACGGATCGATGATCCACGGACGCGGGATCATAAATGCCGCTTTCAGCGCTTGCTGCAGAAAGCTGCCGATCATAAAGATACCCAGAAAACGGTATCCGTACTTCTTATCGACACACCACGCGATGATCATCGCGACCACAAGGAACACCATCTCGTGACCGAGATAGGTGACCGCGGACATCACAGTCGTCAGAAACGGCACACGGATCGCCGCAAGTGCGCGCAGCTGATCCATCAGCCAGATAAAGAAGGGGGAGGATCCGATCAGTTCTGCGGATTCTGCCAGTATCATGTTATGCCTCCTGATTCGTTCCGAGCAAGGCAAGGATCGCCTTGCATTCGGATAATGTATTGTATGCATGATGTTCCTTACCGGAACGGTTTGCCTGCCTGATCAGAACGGTGCTCGTGCCGTCGGTATAAACGATGACGCCGTCTGTTTCGGAATAGAGATAAGATTCTCCGCTTTCCGTTTGCTGTTCATATGTCGCGGCGTAAACAGCATGCTGCGCACCGTGATCATCTGGGAAGACGGAAATCTCAAGATTGCATGAGTCAAGACGATAATATGCGCTCCATTCTTCCGAAAGCAGCGTTATGCCGTCGATCTGTGCGTCGGGCCGATCGATGAGACGGATCGCATCCGGCATAGAGAGCAGGTTCTCCGCATGAAATTCCGGTTCGTCCTTTCCGATGAAATAGCGGAATGAACCGGTCAGACACTCGTAATAGGTATATTCCTTTTCGGATTGTTCGTCTTTCTTTTTGCCTTTGCAAAGCGAATAGGTCTGTCCGTTCTGCGTATCGGAAGAGAGGATCTCCTGCGCGGAACTCTCGGTTTTCCGGTTCCTGGCAACGGTCAGATAAAACGTCTGTCCGTCTTTTTCATACGTATAGGCATGCCGCAGCGTACCGTATGTGGAAACATATCGGCTTCCGAGATTCCACATTCCGGCAGGGGTGTCCGCTTTTTCCGAAGCGGGATCCGTTTGACAGCCGAACGCAAGAAGACAAAGCAACGCAAGAATGAAGCAAATATGACGACGCAAGGGACAGACCTCTTTTTATGATTTATGATATGAAATCATACCACAGATTTCGATCATTGTCACGCAAAACATATCAAAGATCGATTAAAGATATATGAAAGATTTTGAAAAACAGGGGTTGACAGAACGGAACTTTTTGCTATAATAGAAAAGGTCCGCCAAAGTAGCTCAGTCGGTAGAGCGACGCACTCGTAATGCGTAGGTCAGGGGTCCGAGTCCCCTCTTTGGCTCCATGTCGAGGCGTAGCGCAGTTTGGTAGCGCGTTTGGTTCGGGACCAAAAGGCCGCTGGTTCAAATCCAGTCGCCTCGACCATATTAAGACGCTTATTTTGATACAAAGTAAGCGTCTTTCTTTTTGCACCCGGCGATTTTAGAAAGTCCCTATTCTTATGACTTTTTTTACACCTTTCGCACGATTGCTTTGTCACGATGGCAAAAATGAAGCCTGCCGTAGCATTCTGGCAGGCTTTTTTCCGATGTTTTGTTGATTTTCGAAAAAGTTATCGTGTGCGAGATGGGTAATCGTGCGAAAGATGGGTATTCGTGTGCGAGATGGTTTAGGCTACATATCAATATTTTGATGCTTAGTGCATTATGGATGATTTTATAAGTAGATTTCCTGAACTGCGGCAAATGGAATAGCAAATAAAGATAACCACTTCGGCATTATATGTGCTGAAGCGGTTTTTTGAACAGGCAATGAAATCGTTACGTTAAGCCGTTGATTTGTAATGTTTGTTGTGCTATATTTAATATGTCTATTTGTATCC
>ONMC01000063.1 GCA_900318745.1 uncultured Eubacteriales bacterium | reverse complement strand
GGAGCGCACGAGAGCCGGCGGCGACAAGCCGTACGCGATCGTACTCGACAGCATCAAGGGTCACGGCGTCGAAGAGATCGAAAACACCGCGATGAACCACAGCATGCCGGTGACCGACGAGCGGTTCGAGAAATGGACCGCGGAACTCAAAGCGAAATTGGATGCATTGGAGGGCTAATCGTATGAAGATCGTTTATAACGGAGAAATGGATCCCCGCCTTTGCAAGGATGTTTTGGGCACAACGATTGCCGAGATCGTCGAACACGACGAAAACGCGATCTATCTCGATGCCGACCTGATGAGCTGCATCAGCACGCTGAAGTGGGCAAAGACCGGCGTGGAGCGCGCCGTAGACTGCGGCATCGCGGAAGCGAATATGGCAGGCGTTGCGGCAGGTCTCGCGGTTGCGGGCTTTAAGCCGATCATTCACAGCTTCGGTCCGTTCGCGTCGCGCCGCATCTATGACCAGATCTTTCTGTCCGGCGGCTACGGCAAAAACGACATCACCGTGATCGGCACCGACCCCGGCGTCACCGCAACGATGAACGGCGGCACGCATATGCCGTTCGAGGACGTGGCGCTCTATAACGTGCTGCCCGGCGCGACCGTGATCGACGCATCCGATCCGACGTGCCTTGCAAGCGTATTGAAGCAGTGTCAGGACCTGCCCGGTATCAAGTATATCCGCGTCGGCAGAAAGCAGTACGCGAAAATCTATGAAGACGGCAGCGAGCTTACGATCGGCAAAGCCGTCACGCTGCGCGAAGGCACGGACGCGGTCGTCTTTGCCTGCGGCATCATGCTGCACGAAGCGATGAAAGCCGCCGCTTCTCTCGAAGCGCAGGGCATTTCCGTCGCGGTCGTCGACTGCTTCACGATCAAGCCGATCGATGCGGACGCCGTCGAAGCGTGGGCAAAGAAGACCGGTGCCGTCGTAGTCGCGGAGAATGCAAACCGCCACGGCGGTCTGTATGACACGATCCTCGAAGTGCTTGCGGAGCGCTGCCCCACCCCCGCCGCGGTCGTTGCGGTCGAGGACGAGTTCGGCGAAGTCGGTTCGCAGGGATACCTGCAGGAACGGTTCGGTCTGACCGCCGCGCACATCGAGGCGCAGATCAAGTCCGTGCTTGCGAGAAAATAAGCCATGAAGCTGCGTTTCGGATTCGGCACCGGCTTTCAGGAAGTCGAAGTGCCTGAACAAAACCTGATCGGCGAACTGCACGCCAACGAGGTCCCCGTGGATCTGGTGGGCGAGGCGGAAGTGAAGCGCGCGCTGGAAAACCCGATCGGCTCGCCGCGGCTCAAGGATCTCGTGCATCCGGGCGAGACGGTGGCGATCGTCACCAGCGACGTCACGCGCCCGATGCCGACCTGCAAAGTCATGCCGGCGCTGCTCGACGAGCTGTATGCAGGCGGGATCAAGCCCGAGGATATTACGCTTGTCTTCGCACTCGGAAGCCACAGAAAGCAAACCGACGAAGAAAAGCGCCGCCTTGCGGGCGAGCGCGCATGGAACGAGGTCCGCTGTGTCGACAGCGATCCGGACGACTGCATATCCTACGGCGTCACCTCCCGGGGCACGCCGGTGGACATCACGCGCGTAGTCGCCGAAGCCGATCGGCGCATCTGTCTCGGCAACATCGAATACCATTACTTTGCGGGCTATTCCGGCGGTGCGAAAGCGATCATGCCCGGCGCTTCGACGCGCGCGGCGATCCAGGCCAATCACAGCCGTATGGTGCTGCCCGAGGCGAAGGCGGGCACGCTGGAAACGAACCCGCTGCGCATGGACATCGAGGAAGCCGGCGCAATGGTCGGGATCGACTTCATCGTCAATGTCGTGCTTTCGGAGCATAAGGAGATCTTAAAAGCGGTCGCGGGTGACGTGACGCAGGCGCATCGCGTGGGATGCCGCTTCCTCGACACGCTCTATCGCAAGGAGCTGAAGGAGCCGGCGGACATCGTCCTCGTTTCGCAGGGCGGCGCGCCGAAGGACCTCAACCTCTATCAGACGCAGAAAGCGCTCGACAACGCAAAGCATGCGGTAAAGGACGGCGGTGTGATCATCCTGATCGGCTCCTGCCGGGAGGGACTCGGCGAACGCACCTTCGAGGAGTGGATGACAAGCGCGCCGAGCGCGCACAGTCTGATCGAGCGCATCGGGCGCGAGTTCCGCTTAGGCGGGCACAAAGCCGCGGCGATCGCGATGGTGCTCGAGCGTGCGGAGGTCGATCTCGTTTCCGAGCTCGACGACGATTTCGTCCGCTCGATCTTCCTCGTGCCGCAGCCCAGCGCGCAGGTCGCGCTCGACCGCGCATTCGAGAAACTCGGCAAGGATGCAACGGTTCTGGCCATGCCGTACGGCGGCTCCACACTGCCGACCGTGATCAAATAAAGAAATCAATTCAACAGAAGGAGATACAGAATGGATTACGCAAAAGAATCGCTCCGCCTGCACGGAGAATGGAAAGGCAAAATCGAAGTGATCGCAACGGTTCCAGTGGCGACCAAAGAAGACCTAAGTCTGGCATATACGCCCGGCGTTGCACAACCGTGCCTGGAGATCCAGAAGGACATCAACAAGAGTTATGAGCTGACCCGCCGTCACAATCTCTGCGCCGTCATCACCGACGGAAGCGCGGTATTGGGTCTCGGCGACATCGGTCCCGAAGCCGGCATGCCGGTCATGGAAGGCAAGTGCGTGCTCTTCAAGTCGTTCGGCAACGTGGACGCGTTCCCGCTGTGCATCAAGACGCACGACGTCGACGAGTTCGTCAACGCGGTTTATCTGCTTTCCGGTTCGTTCGGCGGCATCAATCTCGAGGACATCTCGGCGCCCCGCTGCTTCGAAATCGAGCGCAAGCTGAAAGAAAAGTGCGACATCCCGATCTTCCACGACGATCAGCACGGCACCGCTGTCATCACGCTCGCGGGTCTCACGAACGCACTGAAGGTCGTCGACAAGAACAAGGAGGACGTCAGGGTCGTTACCTCCGGCGCAGGCGCGGCGGCGGTCTCGATCGTGAAGCTTTTGATCAAGGAAGAGATGGCGGAAGTCACAAACCTTGAGCGCAAACCCGGTTCGCTTGCGGATCAGCTTGTCGGCGCAGACGTGTTCATCGGCGTTTCCGCGCCCGGCACGGTCACGACCGAAATGGTCAAAACGATGAATCGCGACGCGATCATCTTCGCCTGCGCGAACCCGACGCCGGAAATCTTCCCGGACGACGCCAAGGCAGGCGGCGCGCGCGTGATCGCGACCGGCAGAAGCGATTTCCCGAACCAGATCAACAACGTTCTCGCGTTCCCGGGCATCTTCCGCGGCACGTTCGACGTCCGCGCAAGCGACATCAACGAAGAGATGAAGATGGCGGCTGCGAAGGCGCTGGCAGACCTGATCTCCGATGAGGAGCTCTCCGCCGACTATATCATCCCGAAAGCATTCGACAAGCGCGTCGGTCCCGCGGTTGCCGCGGCAGTTGCCGAAGCGGCGCGCAAGAGCGGCGTTGCCCGCATCTGAAAGGAGCATCCTATGGCAATGTTTGACGCTGAAAAAGTCCATCTCGGCATCGCCCCGATCGGTTGGTGCAACGACGATATGCCCGAGCTCGGCGCGGAAAACACGTTCCGCCAGATCGTTTCCGAAATGGCGCTGGCGGGTTTTACCGGATGTGAGATCGGCAACAAGTATCCGACGGATCCCGACGTGCTCAAGCGGGAACTCGACCTTCGCGGCATGCGCATCGCAAGCCGCTGGTTCTCCTCCTTCCTGCTGACCAAGCCGCTCGAAGAAAACATCGCGGCGTTTGAAAAGGAGCTCGACTTCCTCACCGCCGTCGGCGCAAACCGCATCAATGTTTCCGAGCAGAGCCGCTCGATCCAGGGTCAGTTCGACACGCCGATCCTGACCGGAGACCACAAGCCCGTTCTGAACGACAAGGGCTGGAAGCGCTTCTGCGCAGGACTCAACGTACTGGGTCAGATCGCTTACGATCGCGGCTTCAAACTCTGCTATCACCATCATATGGGTACGGTCGTGCAGACCGCGGAGGAAACCGACCGCATGATGGCGAACACCGATCCGCGCTACGTCTTCCTCTGCTACGACACCGGTCACTTTACGTTCGCCGGCGAGGATCCGCTCGCAATGCTCAAAAAGTATGTCGACCGCGTGGGACACGTACATCTGAAGGACATGCGTCTGCCGGTTGTTGAGCAGGCGAAGGAAAACGAATGGAGCTTTTTGACCGCGGTACGCAACGGTGCGTTCACCGTGCCCGGCGACGGCGACGTCGATTTCGATCCGGTCTTCCGCGTGCTTTCCGACGCGCATTACGAGGGCTGGCTGCTGGTCGAAGCGGAGCAGGATCCCGCAAAGGCAAACCCGCTCGAATACGCGATCAAGGGACGCAAGTACATTGCGGAACACACCGGTCTTTGAGGAGCGGCTCCATGTATTTCAAAAAGGAACCGCAGCGCGGCTATAACGCGTATATCGATACAAGCGTCGACGACCTCGGCATGATGATGGACATCGGTCTTCTGGTCATGGAAGACGGCGACGAATACACGATCGAGGAGCCCGAAAAGGAAACCGCGGTGCTGCTGTTTGAAGGCTCCGTCACGCTCAGCTGGGCGCAGAACACGGTCGAGGCCGTCCGCCCCGATACGTTCCGCAACGAGGCATACTGCCTGCTCTGCCCGCGCAGAGTGAAGATCGGGATCAAGGCGCACGCGCACGCCGAGCTGTTCATCCAGCAGACGACGAACGACCGCGACTATGATCCGGTCCTCTATACGCCCGAAACGGTACAGGTGCAGCATGCCGGCGCGAACGGCGAACTGATGGGCGCGATGCGCCGAGAGATCAAGACGTTTTTCGATTACGATAACGCGCCGTTCTCGAACATGGTGCTCGGCGAAGTGCTGAACTTCCCGGGACGCTGGTCCTCGTATCCGCCGCACCATCATCCGCAGCCGGAGGTCTACTTCTATCGCTTCGATCATCCGCAGGGCTTCGGCGCCGGATTCTCGAACGGCGAGATCTACAAGACCGAACATAACGGGCTTGCGACGATCAACCACGGATTCCATTCGCAGGTTGCGGCGCCCGGTTATGCGATGTGCTACGCATGGGCGATCCGCCATCTTGACGGCGATCCGTGGAAGAAAACGCGCATCGACGATCCCGAGCATTCGTGGCTGTGGAAGCCGGATGCGAACGACCACATCTTTCAAGGTTAACAGGAGGAATGTATGAATACCGTTCGTTTGACCATGGCGCAGGCGCTGGTCCGCTTCTTGGAAAACCAATACATCGCCTATGACGGCGTCGAACACCCGTTCGTTGAGGGCGTGATCATGCTGCCCGGACACGGCAACGTGGTCGGTCTCGGACAGGCGCTCCGTCAGGAAACGCACCGTCTCAAGGTATGGCAGGGCAAGAATGAGCAGGGCATGGCGCACACCGCCGTTGCGTTTGCAAAGCAGATGAAGCGCAAAAAGATCATCGCGGTGACCTCGTCCGTCGGTCCCGGCGCCGCCAATATGGTGACCGCCGCCGCCACGGCAACTGCGAACAATATCCCGGTATTGATCCTGCCGGGCGACGTCTATGCCTGCCGCCAGCCCGATCCGGTGCTGCAGCAGATCGAACAGACGCACGACCTTTCGATCTCCACCAACGACGCGTTCCGCGCCGTCTGCCGCTATTGGGACCGCATCGTGCGCCCCGAACAGCTGATGAGCGCAATGATCTCCGCCTTCCGCGTGCTGACCGATCCCGCCAATACCGGCGCGGTCTGCATCGCGATCCCGCAGGACGTCGAGGGCGAGGCGTACGATTACCCCGAGAGCTTCTTCCAAAAACGAGTCCATCGCCTCGCAAGACGGCAGGCGGATCCGGAAGCGATCGAGGAAGCTGCAAAGGTCATCCGCGCGGCAAAGAAGCCGCTTCTGATCTGCGGCGGCGGCGTACGCTACAGCGAAGCGCATGCGGAATTCAAAGCATTTGCCGAAGCGACGGGCATCCCGTTCGGCGAGACCCAGGCAGGCAAGAGCGCGATCCCCTATGATCACGCGCTGAACCTCGGCGGCATCGGCGTGACCGGCTGCTCCGCGGCGAACGAGATCGCCAAAGAGGCGGACGTCATCATCGGCGTCGGCACCCGCTATACCGACTTTACGACGTCTTCGAAGTGGCTCTTCCGGGACGACGCGAAGTTTGTCAACATCAATGTATCCGAGTTCCAGGCACTGAAGCTCGACGCCGTTCCGGTCGTTGCCGACGCAAAACGCGCGCTGCCCGTGCTGCTTGAGGCGCTGAACGGCTACAAGGCGCCGTACACGAACGAGATCGGGGACGCGCGCGATCGCTGGTTTGCAGAGCTCGATCGTCTGCATCACACCGCTTACGGCGAGGGCTATGTGCCCGAGGTCAACGATGCGAACGCAAAGAGCGCAGACCGCTTCGCCGCCGATCTGGGTGCGGACCTCACGCAGACCGCCGTTCTCGGCGCGATCAACTTTACGATCGATCCCGAGGACGTTGCGATCGGTTCGGCAGGCTCTCTGCCGGGCGACATGCAGCGCATGTGGTGCGCACGCGGCGTCGATACCTATAACATGGAATACGGCTATTCGTGCATGGGTTACGAGATCTCCGGTGCGCTCGGCGTCAAGTACGCGATCGGCGACCGCGACGTCTATGCAATGGTCGGCGACGGCAGCTTTATCATGCTGCATTCCGAACTTTTGACCGCCGTACAGGAGCACAAGAAGATCAACGTCTGCGTGTTCAATAACGCCAGCTTCGGCTGCATCAACAACCTGCAGGTCGGGCACGGCAACGACACGCTTTGCACCGAACTGCGCTTCCGCGGCGAGGACGGCGAACATTCCGGAAGTTTCATTCCGGTCGATTTTGCAAAGATCGCCGAGGGCTATGGCTGCAAGGCGTTCACGATCCGCACGATCGACGAGATGAAGACCGCGATCAAAGAAGCCAAGAAAATCGAGGGTGTGCCGGTCGTATTCGACATCCGCGTACTTCCGAAATCGATGACCGACGGATACGGCTCCTGGTGGCGCGTCGGCGACACCGAGGTTTCCGAGAATCCGAGAAACGTAAAGGCATACGAAGATCACCTTGCGCACGTCAAGGATGCAAGAAAATACTGAGACGCACACAGAAAGCCCGGTCTGCTCGGACCGGGCTTGTTTTTTGTCAAAAGCGAAACAGAAAAGGACTGCTCTGTCGGATCGGAGCAGTCCTTTTGGGGAGATAGGAGGAATAAACTCAGAGAAGATGGACGAGTGCGATCAGTCCGGAGAACACGATGGAGACCGTTGCGCACAGCTTGATGAGGATGTTCAGCGACGGACCGGAGGTGTCCTTGAACGGATCGCCGATGGTATCGCCGACGACGGACGCCTTATGAGGCTTGCTGCCCTTGCCGCCGAAGTGACCCTCTTCGATGTATTTCTTCGCATTGTCCCATGCGCCGCCCGCGTTGGACATAAACACCGAGACCGCAAAGCCCGCAACGGATACACCGGCTAAAAGACCGACCACGCCGGTGGGTCCTAAGATCAGACCCGCAACGATCGGCACGATAACCGCCATGAGCGCGGGAACGACCATCTCGTGCAGCGCGCCCTTGGTGCAGATCGAAACGCACTTCGCGTATTCGGGCGTCGCTTCGCCTTCCAAAATGCCCGGGATCTCACGGAACTGTCTTCTCACCTCGATGACGACCGACTGCGCCGCGCGCTCGACGCCGTTCATGTTGATGACCGAGAAGTTCAGCACCGCGTCGGTCTTTTCCTGGATGATGTTGACGTAGGAAACGAGAAGCGCCAAAGAGGTCAGCGACGCCGAGCCGATCGCAAAGCCCTTGCCGGTTGCCGCCGTCGTATTGCCCAGAGAATCCAGCGCGTCGGTGCGTTCACGCACGACGGGATCCATGCCCGCCATCTGCGCAATGCCGCCCGCGTTGTCCGCAACGGGTCCGTATGCGTCGGTTGCCAGCGTGATGCCGAGCGTGGACAGCATGCCGACGCCCGCGATGCCGATGCCGTAAAGTCCGCGGTTGAAGGATTGCAGGAAGTGTCCGTTCGCATCGACCAGCTCCGCCGTGCCGCCTGCCGCGATGTAGCTGATGAGAACCGCCGCGCAGACGATCAGGATGGAGGTCAGCGCCGATTCCATGCCGAGCGAGATGCCGCCGATGACGATCGTCGCGTAACCGGTCTGCGAGGTTGCCGCAAGGTCACGCGTCGGGCGGTACGATTCGGAGGTGAAGTATTCGGTAAAGAAGCCGATGAGACAGCCCGCGATGAGCCCTGCGAGGATCGCGATGTAAATGCCCCACCATCTCGCGCCTTCCACGTTGCGGAAAATGAAATAGGTCAGCGGCAGTGCGACAACGCCCGAGAGGATCGCCGCCGTATATGTGCCGGTGCGCAGCGTGCGCAGCAGCGTCTTCTGGCTTGCACCTTCCTTGACGCGCACAAGCTGTGCGCCGATGATCGAACAGACGATGCCGGAAACGGCAAGCATCAGCGGCAGGAACATGCCCGCAAAGCCGTAGCCGCCGATGGCAGACAGCGCAAACGTGGCAAGAATGGAGCCGACATAGGATTCATAGAGGTCCGCGCCCATGCCTGCGACGTCTCCGACGTTGTCGCCGACGTTATCCGCGATCGTTGCGGGGTTTCTGGGATCATCCTCGGGGATCTTCTTTTCGACCTTACCGACGAGGTCCGCGCCGACGTCGGCAGCTTTTGTATAGATACCGCCGCCGACGCGCGCGAACAACGCCATGAACGAAGCGCCCATCCCGTTCATGACCATGATGTTGCCGATCGTGACCGCATCGCGGATGCCGAACACATAATACAGCAGGAAATACCAGAGCGTGACGTCTAAGATTCCGAGCGCAACGACCGTGAAGCCCATAACCGAGCCGGCCGAGAACGCGACGCGAAGCCCGCGGTTTAACCCCTCGCTTGCCGCCTGTGCGGTACGCGCATTGGCGTGGGTTGCGATCTTCATGCCGATAAAGCCGGCAAGCAGAGACCAGACGCCGCCGGTAAGGAATGCGAACGGCGTAAATTGACTCAGCAGCGAACCCTTCGAGGCGAACGCAAGGACCATCAGGATCACAAAAATCACCGCAAACACCGGCAGTACGGTCTTGTACTGACGCTGCAGATACGCGTTGGCGCCTTCGCGGATGGAACCCGCGATCTTTTTCATCTTTTCGCTGCCTTCCGAAAAGGACAGCACTTTCCTGGTTTGCAGCAGCGCGTACAGCCCCGCGAGCGCCGCACCGACAAAACCGATCCAGAACAATGTTTCCATAAGTACCTCTCTCCTGACAGATTTTGATCGTAACCTCTGCGCATTGCAGAGAGCAGCATTTCGTTTCGTAAACGTTTACGAAACGGTTAGAAAAAGATTCGACGTCTACCGGATGCCGAAACATTCGGCAAACGTCGAGAAAACCTTACTTCTTCGCGGTCTTCCTTTTGCGAAGCAGAATCACCGCGAGGATCACGACCGCAGCTAAAGCGGCTGCCGCAACCGCAATCAGGATCCACCGTGTACTGTTTCTGTGCGGTTCCCTATGGATCGTGAACGTATCGATCGGCGTATAGTCCGCACACTTTTTGATGTTCGCATCGCCCGCTTCCGTTCTCTGATACGCAGTGACGGTGATGCCGTCGTCCGTGACCTCCACGTAGGTCAGATACTGGCGCGCGTCGTCCGAACCGCCGGTCTGGAAGCCGAGCACATCGTCGATCTCGCCGCCGTAATCATCGAACTTCGGACCCATCGGGCTCGTTGTGACGAACGTGGTGCCGCTTGCGGTATCGGTCTTTTTGCCCTCGCCGTCGACCGTTGCGCGGAAGTAGTTGTGGATATGCCCGTTCAGGAACAGGCAGACGTCCAGTTCCCCGCACATCTTTTCGAGGAACGCCGTTGCCGCATCGTCCTTCTGCACAAGTCCCGCATGCGCGAAGATCACGCGGTAGGTGCAGCCGGATGTTTCAAAGACGCGCTTTGCCCATTCCTTCTGCGCGGCGTAATAATTCAGCTTGTCCGCGGATGCGTCCGTTCCGTCTTCGCCCGAGAACGGATCGGTGTTCATGGTGACAAAACACACATCCCCGACGACGAAGCTCGACGTCGTTTCCCTGAGGATCGGATCGTCGATGCCGCCCGGCAGGTTGGTGCGTCCCTTGAAATGCGAGTATACGACGTCGCCCTTCGCTTCGTGGTTGCCGGCAACGTATGCCGTAAGGCGCGTTGCGAGCGCCTCGCCCGCCGTATCAAACAGGAACGACCATTCCTGCATCGTGTCGTCCTCGGTCAGATCACCGAGATTCACCATAAAATCCGGATGCAGTGTGTCGGTTAAAAATGCTCTGTGCGTGTAGAGGAACGGCAGATATCCTTCCTCGTTGGTGGACTGCAGGTCCGAAATCGCGACGAACGAGAACGTGTTTCCGTCCGGAAGCGTCGTGAACGTGTTGACATCGCTGCGAGATTCATCCGTTCCGTCGCTCGTGACCGCCATATACTCGTATGCGCTCGCCGGTTCAAGTCCCGCAACGTCCGCCGAATAGCTCGTGAACGTGCCGTGATCGCCGCGCACCTGCACGGTCTCGATCTCGGTCACGGGGAGCTTTTGCCAATCGGACGCGCCGGCCTTGCGATAGCACAGCTCACCGGTCAGTCCGTCGGATGCGGTGATCCAGTTGAAGCACACCTCGGACGCCGTTGCGCCCGGCGTGATCGTCAGCTGTTCGGGCATATAGCGCGTGGTCGGGGAAACGACATCCAGCCGCACCGTGCCCTCCGTCGGGAACGCGAATTCTTCATTTCCGATGCGCACCGCACAGTAATAGTAAAAAATTCCGGGCTCGTCCGCGGAGAATTCCGCGCTCGCAATGCCCTCTGCAATCGTCATCGGGATCGATTCGGTGCAGGCGGAACGCGTTTTCGATGTGCCGTAATACAGCGTCGCTTCGCTTGCCTCCAAGCCGTCCGGCAGCAGCATTTGCAGATCGATCGCGACAGGGTCGCCTGCATACGCGCTGTTCGCCATCGGTTCAAAAAGCCGGATCACCGGCGTTTCGACCGCAAGATCGCGCTGAAGCCGCTCCTGCATATCGAGCGCATCCCGGAACGCACGGATCATCGGATAGCCGTGGGCGTCGTCTCCGACCCACGTCCAGATCGCATCGAAGTCCCATCCGAGCTGCTCATAGAGCGCTTTTTCGCCGATCTGCTGTGCCGACGCAAGCTCGTATGCCGCGCCTTCCGGATGTGCGCTTGCGACGCCGCCCGTAAGCACGGTTCCTTCCCACACGACGTTGTTGTGGATGTGCGAGCCGGATTCGCCGCTGTAACTGCCGCAAAGGAAGCCGATGTTCTGGCTGTCCGTGCCGCCGTCGATCGTTTTCAGCAGCATGACATTGTTGTCGATCGCCGTGCCGCCCTTGAGATTGCCCACGATCCCGCCGACGCTGTCCGCTTCCTCGCCTTCGATCCGGATCGATCCGCCGACGAAGCAGTTCACGATCTGTCCGCCCTTTGAGTTGGAGGCGGAAACGCCGCCGGCCGCGCCGTTTTCCACGCCCTGTCCGCGCACGAGAATATCGCAGTACACGAAGCAGTTGCGCGCGATGCCGTAATAACCGTTCTCGTTGCGTTTGATCTTGCCCACAAGACCGCCCGCGTTCTTTTCCGCGCAGTCGATCGTTCCGGTGCACACCACGTTGTCCGCATCGCCGTAAAAACCGCCCGCGAGAATACCGCAGGTGGCGAGTCCGACGATCTCGGCGTCGAGGATCGCAAGATCCTTTACGAAGCCTTCGCCGAAATCGTGTCCGACGTTGCCGAACAGACCGCAATACTTATCTCCCATGCGCACGACGCGCAGGTTTCTGATTGCATGCCCCTGTCCGTCGAATGTGCCGAAGAACGCGCAGTGCACGCCCTCGGATTCGTCTCCGTCCGCAAGCGCCGCGATCGGCGGCATATAGCCCTTCACGTCCTCGCCGCGCTTTTCCGAAAGCACCGCGCCGATCGACGTCAGCAGCGGCGCCATATCGAGATCCGCGGTCAGCACATATGTGCCGTTGCATGGCGCGTCCGGTGCGCCGTCGCCGTTGCTGTCCCCGGTCTTCCAGACGCCAGAAAGATACAGGAGCTGTTCGGGGGTTGCGATCTCATAGCGATCCTTCGCCGCATCATAGGTCGGCAAAACCGCGCCGAGTTCCGAAAGCACTTCGGTGTCCCAAAGATCCTGTTCCCACCACGGCTGCTCCTCCTCCGCAGCGCCGGAACCCGGCAGCAGCGCGAAAAGCAGCAGCACGGCAAGCAATACCGCTGTCGAACGCTTTTTCATGCGAAACGCCTCCTCTTGCATGGATCGGGAAAACGGAGAATCCAAGCGGAGGCGGTCATGCGACCGCGCTCCGCTTCTGTCTGTATGCCGTTACTGTGCCGGATACCAGCCGTCCGTCGTCTCGCCTGCGGTGACCAGTGCTTCCATCAGCGCGATGTCCGCCGGATCATCGTTTGCTTCGATCTTCCAGTCGTCCGCCGCTACGCCCTTGAAGGAGATCTTGTCATACAGGTTCAGCTCGACTTCCTTGGTGGAAACGGTGCCATCCTCCATGACGATCTCAATCACCAGCGCGCCTGCCGGACGGATGATGAAGATGTTCTTCTCGTAATTGTCGCCGTCGGCGTCCTTATCCTTCCATCCTTCCGGAACGACGCTTGCGCCTTTATCCTCTGCACCGACTGCATAGACATAGACCGCATTGATCGTTGCGCCGGTCTTGTTCTTGATGTTCAGTGCAAGACCCACATACCCTTCGGGGATCGCGGCGACCTCTGCCGCTGCTTCCGTCGCTTCCGCTGTCGGCTCTTCCGCCGCAGTGAATTCCACGCCGTCGGTGGAGACGCCCGCTGCCGCGACCGCGTCCATTGCCGCGATATCCTCGGCGTCGTCGCTGACCTTCTGCTTGAATTCGTCCGTCTTGACGGAGAACACGGTGTAATCCTCGAGCGGCTTCAGATCGTAATCTTCTTCCGCATCATCCGCATAACGAATGCGCAGCGTCATCGCCTCAAGGCTCGCGGTCTCGCGAAGCACGTATGCGAACACCTCGTGCGGCTTGCCTTCGACGGATTCATCCTCGGACGGGATATTGCCTTCGACGACGGTCTTGAAGATGTTCTTGCCCTTTTCTTCGCTGCCGGTCGGGAACAGATAGACCTTTGCGATCTCTTTGCCGGTCTTGTTCTTGAGCATCAGATGGAGACCGGTATACCCTTCGGGAACGCCTACGGTCGGTTCTGCGGGTTCGGTCGGTTCTGCGGGTTCGGTCGGCTCTGCGGGTTCAGCCGGTTCCGCCGGCTCTTCGGATGCGGGCACCGCGATCTTCGCAAGCTCCGCCTTTGCCGCTTCGACTGCCGCCGCATCGACTTCGACCGTCGCGTATGTCGGATACCACTGGTCAACGACATAGCCCTTTGCGAGCGATTCCGCAAGGTAATCGATCGGTTCCGGTGCGCCGTCGTCATACTGGATCTTGATATCATCCGGATCCTCTGCGTTCTTCAGAGAGATCTCGTTCGGCAGGTTGCCGTCTGCATCGGCCTTGAACCAGCCCTCGATCGGGTAGGTGATCGTCGCACCGTCGTCATACACGACGTCGATCGCGTAGTTGTCCGCGAGCGGACGGATGAAGCACTTGAAGAGGTACATGCCGCCTTCCTTGGCTTTGCCGCTCATCAGGGAATCCATCTTGGAGCCGTCTGCCGCATACAGATAGTCGATCATGTTGTTGTATGCTTTGGGGTCGCCGCCTTCTTCATAGAAGTACAGTTCCTTGATGCCCTTGCCGGTCTTGTTCTTGAACTCGACCGGGATCAGCTCGTAACCCGGATAGAAGTTGTCTGCCGTCTTGCCGATCGCAACCGCGAGGTCACAGAGCGCTTTGTCCTCATCCTTGACCGCCTCATGCTCCCAGTTTGCAGGATCTGCGCCGTTCTTCAGAGAGAGCTCGTCATACATGGCAAGCTTGCCGACGTCCCAGGTGACGGTCGTTTCGTCCTCGAACACGACGGTGACTTCCATCTCCTTGCCCGCTTCACGGACGATGTAGATGAATTTCTCGTAGTTCGCTTCATCGGCGTCCTTATCCTTCCAGCCTTCTTCGACCACGCTGTTCATCTTCTTGGCATAGAGATCGGTGCCCTTTTCGGAGATGTAAAGCGCCTTGATCGTAAGACCGGTCTTGTTCTTCAGCTGCAGCGCAAGCGCTTCATACGCGCCGGTCTCTGCCGGTTCCTGCGCAGGCTGTGCCGGCGCTTCCGTCGCCTGCTCCGCCGGCTTTTCGGGTTCTGCCGGTGTGCCGGTGCACGCTGCCACCGCGAACAGCATCAGCGCTGCCAACATGATGGAAAGTAGCTTTTTCATGGTATTCCTCCTATTATAATGGTTCTCTTTATGACATCCCGCTCCCTGCGGGGATGTTTCATTCCGTTTCGCACGCGATCGTTCCGTCGTCTGCGATCGTGATGCGAATGCCGTTGTGTGTCGACGGCGCAAGCGTCGGAAGCGGCTTGTTTTCCGTGCAATACACCGTTGCCCTGCTCTCGAGCATCACGACGATGCCCGCATTCGGACGGTCCTTTTTCTGCGCCGGATCGCTCTGGCATGAGATCACCGCATAGCGTGGCGAAAGCCGATCGAGCAGCGCCGGCGTCATCGACTTCGGATCGCCGTGGTGCGGCAGCTTCAATACGTCGCACGGATCGATCGGCAGATCCTCGAAATCGGCGGCGTAGCGGTCGCCGGTCAGCAGGATGCTGCGTCCCGCATACGTGAACCGCAGCATGACGCTTGAGATGTTGCGCTCCTTCGATGCGCGGACACGGTCGTTCGCTTCGACCGGTTCCTTGCGATACAGAGCGTCGAACACGCGTTTCTGCCGCGCGATCACGGAGGGGTTCGGCAGGATCGCCGTGACGCGCAGCCGATCCGTCAGCTGCTCCGTCCCCTCCTCGACGCGTTCAATGCGCGTGCCGGTTTTCTTTGCCGCTTCGAGCAGATCGCGGTAGATATTCAGCAGATGATCGAGCCCGTTCGTCGCCTTGTCGGTCGAGACGAACGACGGCATGATCCATTGCGCATCGTTCGGCGGAAGCGTCAGCACCTCGATCCGATCGGTCGGGATCGCGTTTACGATGCGCTGTGCACCGCCGATGTGATCGATGTGCAGGTGCGAAAGATACATGCGGTCGATCTGCCCGACGCCGCGATCCTTCAGATAGTAGATCGCTTCCTTTCGGAGCGAGCCGTGCGCCGGTTCCACAAACGGACGTCCCGCATCCACCAGTACGGTATACGGCCTCTGCTTTTCACGGAATTCCCGCAAAAGCACGGCGTCTCCGTCGCCGACGTTGCAAAAGAACAGTTCCAGCATAGCTCAGGTGTTGTAGTAGGAGGGACGCTCTTTTTTCGGCGCCTCCTCTGCAGCCTTCATTCGTTTGCGCTCCGCGCGCCAGAGGATCCATGCGGGAATGCCGCCGAACAGGATCGCCGCAAGCGACGGGAAGAACACGACAGTCAAAAGCGCGGTAAACTCGATCCAACCGTTTCCGCCCTTCCAATCGCACAGCAGAACGCCCATGATCAGCGACAGCACGAACAGCACCGCAAGCCACACATAGGCGTATGCGACAAGCGCTTTGCGATCCTCCTTCAGAAGCGCGCACAGCAGGACCGGCGGAATGCTGCCGACGACTGCTGTGATCAGCGCATGCAGGATCACCGTAAACAGTCCCGCATCCCCGTTCTTGCCGAACAGAAAGCCGAACACGAGATACAGGAGAACATACAGCAGTCCGAACCCGATCGCAAGCAGGAACGCATAGAGCCAGACGGCGCTCTTCGGTCTGCCGTCCTCGCCCAGAAACGTGACCCGCGCGAACGAATCCAGTTTTCGATCCAGATTGGATTTCTGCTTTGCCATACCGTTCTCCCGCAGATTGACTTGATTATCTCCAGCTCGACCAGAGATCCCAATAGCTCTGGACGCTGACGAAGTAGCTGTAAATCTGCTTCATGTCGGGCGCCTTCAGACCGACCTCATCCGCCTCAACGCCGGATTTCGTATACTCCACGTCGTCGCGCACGGACCAGTGACCCAGCTTGTCGAATGTTTGATAGCAGCCGCTCTGACCGTCGTCGCCGCCCATGATGTAGTTGATGTACAGACGCGCGCCTGCGGGGTTGTCGCAGTTCGAAGCCACATACACATAGCTCGCCCCGTTCTGTGCGGTGTAAGGCGAAAGACCCGTGACCCAGCCGATCTGCATGCCCGAGCTGTCGCGGTTGTCGAGCTTCGAAGCAGAGCACAGACCGATCGTCGGTCCGTTGACGGACAGATCTACCGCGTTGGCTACCGCGTCGCCGTCTGCCTGCTCAAAGGTCTGCATCTGCGTGAAGCGCCAGAACAGTTCGACGCCTGCGTTGTTCTCCGGGAAGTTCTTGAACGTGTTGTTCTGCAGTTTGTCGGTGTAGGTGATGACGAGGTCCTCGCCGTACTGCTTCTTATACTGCTCGAACAGCGCGTCGCTGTCGATCATCAGCTGCGCCCACAGCGCCGCATAGGAAGCGCCCTTGATATCCTTGGTGTAGACGTTCCAGTACTGCGTGTCGTTGCCGTTCGCATCCTTATAGGACTTGGTGTCGACGTTGTAGCCCTTGACGATGTCCCACCAGCTTTCGATCGGCGGTCCGTCCGGGAAATCACGCGTGGAATAGAACCACGGATTGAACGTCGAATACAGCGGCAAGCCGTACGTCAGAAGCTCCGGATCGATGTGCTCGCAGATCGCCGCGGGGTA
>ONMC01000014.1 GCA_900318745.1 uncultured Eubacteriales bacterium | reverse complement strand
TCGTGGGCGATTTCTCCAAAGCATTGAAGAAGGTGCTGGACGAATTCCATCCGGACCGCATCCTGATCGAGCCGTCCGGCGTCGGCAAGCTTTCCGACATCAAGCGCGCGGTTTCCGGCGTGCTTTCCGATGAGGTCGTCATCAACAGCTGCGTGACGGTCGTCGACGCAAAGAAGGCGCGCGTTTACCGCAAGAATTTCGGCGAGTTCTATGTGAACCAGATTGAATCCGCGGATTGCGTCGTGCTTTCGCGCTCGCAGGATGTCTCCGAGGAGCGTTTGCATGAAGTGCTCGACATGGTGCGCGAGCTGAACGCGGAGGCGACGGTCGTCGCCGCGCCGTGGGAGACGCTCACGGGCGCCGATCTGCTTTCCGCGATCGAGAACCGCGATTCCTTAAAGGCGTCTCTGGAGGCGCTGAAGGCGGAGCATCATCACGACGAGGATGAATGCGACGATCCGGAGTGCGAATGCCATCATCACCATCACCATGACGACGATGACGATGAGGACGAACACGAGCATCATCATCACCACCATCACGAGGACGGTGAGGAGTGCGACGATCCGGAGTGCGAATGCCATCATCACCATCACGACGATGACGACGATGAGGACGAACACGAGCATCACCATCACCACCATCATCACCACGGTCACGATGCGGATGAAGTGTTCCAGAGCTGGGGCATCGAGACGATGCATCGCTTCACCGAGGACGAGCTCAAAGAGAAGCTCGCCGCGCTCGACGACGAAGCGACCTACGGTGCGGTCCTTCGCGCAAAGGGCGTCGTGCCCGCAGCGGACGGCGAAGCGTGGATCCACTTTGACCACGTACCCGGCGAGGTCGAAATCCGCCGCGGTCCGGCGGGTGTCATCGGCCGCCTGTGCGTGATCGGTTCGAAGATCGGCGAGGAAGCGCTCAAAGCGCTCTTTACGGAGTAAGCGCCATGATGCTTCCGGTATTCCTGTTTACGGGATTTTTAGACAGCGGCAAAACGACGTTTCTGCAGTCGATGCTCGAGGACCCCGCCTTCAACGAGGGACAGCGCACGCTGGTCATTCTCTGCGAAGAGGGCGAGGAGGAGCTCGATCCGAAGCGCTTTTCGATCAACAACGTCACGATCCACACGGTTGCGGACCAGTCCGAGCTGACCCAGGGCAACATGATCCTGTGGGGGCGCAAGGCGGCGGCGTCGCGCATCATGATCGAGTACAACGGCATGTGGCAGATGAACGATCTGTTCGATCGCCTGCCCGAAAACTGGGGCATCGCGCAGGAAACGATGCTGGTCGACGCGTCGACGATCGGCGCGTTCAACCAGAACATGCGGCAGCTTGTCGTGGACAAGCTGAACACCGCCGAGCTCGTCATCTTCACGCGCGTCGAGCCCGAGCAGGATCGGATGGAGCTGCATAAGCTCGTGCGCGGCATCTCGCGCGGGGCGCAGATCGTGTACGATCTGACCGACGGCACGAGCGAGGAGGACGACATCGAGGATCCGCTGCCGTTCGACATCAACGCCGACATCATCGAGATCGCGGATCGCGACTATGCGCTCTTTTATCGCGATCTCGTCGACGAACCTGCAAAGTACGAGGGCAAGACCGTCCGCTATAAGGGGCTTTGCGCCAACAACATGCGCATGCCGAAGGATACGTTCCTTGCGGGACGCCATATCATGACCTGCTGCGAGGCGGACATCGCCTACTGCCCGCTCGTGTGCAAATGGGACCGCGCAAAGTCCGTCAAGCACAAGGGCTGGGGTATCGTGGAAGGTCGGATCAACGAGAAGTTCTCGAACATCTACGGCAAAAAAGGACCGATCATTACGGTGCATGCCTTCGAACCTGCCGACCAGCCCGAACAGCCGGTCGCGACATTCTATTGAGATAAAACAAAAGGGGCTGTTAAGAAAGTCTTGCGTGTCATCCTGAATCGCGAAGCGATGAAGGATCTCAGAACGAAACTGTCTTGTCATGCAACACTGTTTCAAACTTGCGTTCAGAGATTCTTCGCCTGCGGCTCAGAATGACAGACTTTCTTAACAGCCCCTTTTCGTTTGTCCTTACGGCTGCACGGTAAAGAGCAGTGCCGCGTCCGGGTATGCGGTCAATTCGCCGTTGCATCCGACGTGCTCGGCGTCCGGCGCGACAAGCTGCACGTTCGGTTCGAGCGGGATGATCTCGCCGTCCGCGCGCATCGCGACGTCGTGCTCCAGAACCGGAATCAGGCGGAAGGCATCGATCGCTTCGATGTCCGCGTACGGGATGCCGGAGATCCCGACGGTGAGCAGGAACCGGTGCGAGGAAAGCTGCCGCACAGAATAGCCCGCCGTGTAGCGCGCGCCGTTTGCGTCCGCATAGAAGCTGAGCGCGGACAGGAACGTGTCGCAGACCTGTTCCGACCAGTCGCCCGGAAGCGTCAGTTCCGCCTGCACATCGCGGATGCCGAGCCCGCTGCGGTATCCGCCGGGCAGCGCTTTGAAGGTCACGTCGGACACGTCCGCCTCGATGTTCGTAATCGCCGCGGTCGTCTCGTCATACGGCGTTACGACCCAGTCATGAACCGACAGAACTTGCGTCGCATTGCCGAGGGAGACCGGCGCGTCCGGACCGGTCAGATCCTTTTTCGGCAGCGTGTCGATTGCCGTCATGTCGATCACAGCCGTTCCGATGTCGGCTTCGAGGAGCGTTTTTCCGCTGTCCGCATCGTTGTCACGATAGCGCAGCGTTGCGCGCAGCATGCCGTCCTCGTCCGTGCGATCGAGCAGGAACCGGTAGATGTCGTCGACCTGCACAAGCGCACCGTTTTGCACGACCGGCTCGGCGTTGCTTCCGTTGGGACCGACGATCGGATGGCGCAGAACGCCGGTCAGCTGTGCATCGGGCGCCCACGAAAGCATGCGCGCATTGAGCTGTTCGCGCACCGCATCCGTATACGGTTCCTCACCGAATTCCGAAATCAGCGACCTTTCGAAAACGCCGAGCTCCGGATTTGCGTCCAGCGAGGTGACCGGACCGAGCCAAAGCTCCGTACCGTCCTCGAAGACCAGTGCATAGCGCGCGCCGAGGTACCAGTCATAATACGTCTGCGTGCCGTCGCGATACCGCTGCGGCACCTTGCCGTCCTCAAAATACGCCGCAAGCTCGTCAAGCGGGACCGCCTGCGACACGAGGGTGCTCCCGGTGAACTGATCGAGCACCGGCAGGGTCGTCATGCCCTTGAGCGTGACGGCGATATACAGGTCCTCGCCGTCGAACATCGTTTCGCCGATCGTGACGGAAAAGTCGTCGGCAATCGCGTTCCACAGCGGTTCGTCCGCGGTATAACGGATGCGATTGTCGGTGACCGAACCGTTCGGCAGATTGGCGAACACCGGCTCGCCATCCACAACGGGATCGGCGGGCGTCACGGAATCGGTCTCGACCGGTTTGACGATCAGCTCGTCGAGCGCTTCGACCGGCGTGCGGCTTTCGGGATCCTCGGTCAGATACTGCGCGGGACGCTCAATGCGCAGCCACCGCGCCACCTCCGCTCTTGCTGACGGGATCAGAAGTACCGTGCCGCACAGCAGCACGAAGCATGCCGCGATCGGCAGCAGGATCTTTGTCCACGCGACCGACTTTTTCTGTTTTTGGGTGTATTCGGAAAGCACCGAACGGCGAATGGATTCTTTTTGTACCAGCTCGTTTTCCGCAAAGGAAAGAAGCTGTTCGGATGCGTCTTTCATTGTACACTCTCCTCTCCGAAGGTTGTTCTAAGCTTTTTTCGCACGCGGACCAGCCGGCTTTTGACGGCGGAATCCGTTGTGCCCATTTCCCTTGCAATGTCGCCGAGCTTCATGCCGTATCCGTAATACAGGATAAACATGCGCTGCGTGGCTTCCGGCTCGTCCCGCATGTGCCGCATGAGCGCGTCGACCGCGGCGCCGTCGAGACTCAGATCCTCGACGGACAGATCGTCTGCCGCGTCCTCGATCGCTTCGAGCGGGATCTCTTTTCGCTTTGCGCGGAACCGATAAAACGCTGCGATCTCATGCTTCAATGCGGTAAACAGATACGCCTTCGGATCGCGGATCGCGCTGCTGCCTTTTTTCAAAAGCGCGCGGTAGAACTGCGCATAGGTGTTCTGCAAAAGATCGTGCGCGTCCTCGAGAGGCGCTTTCAAAAGACAGTATCGCATCAGCTCGCGAAACGTCGCGTCGTATACGGTATTGAAGGTTTCGGTTGCATCGTTCATTGGATTCTCCTTTTGTACGGCCGTTCACCTATAAAGAGTGGCGCACGGCGCAAAAGGGAGCGCTTTTCGGAGAGAAAAGAAAAGCGGACAGAATTCCTGTCCGCTTTTGTGTAAGAGTGGTCTTTTATCTGCCGCGGCGCTGTGCAAAGCACTCGGAGCAATAGATCGGCTTGTCGTTTCTCGGCTGGAACGGCACCTTGGTGGGCTTGCCGCATGCTGCGCAGACGGCGTCGAACATCTCGCGGCTTTGCTGACCGCGCGCTGCGTTCTTGCGTGCCTTACGGCATTCCGGGCAGCGGACGGGGTCGTTTTTGAAGTCGTTCCGTGCATAGAATTCCTGCTCGCCGGCACTGAAAATGAATTCCTTGCCGCAATCCCGGCAAACCAGTGTTCTGTCTTCGTACATGATGTTTTTTGTTTCCCTTCGCGAATTGGATATTTTGATTTCCGCTTTCGGCTGACCTGGTCTTTGCCCCCACACTCGCCGGCAGGAGGGTTCGCTCCTAAGCTTTGCTCCCCACTACTGCCCCTCTCGACGGTTGCCCGCCGGCCGGACTTACTTCTAAGCCGCACCATGCTCACGGGCGCTTTGGCCCGCTTATGTGGATCGTTTCGCCTGCGACTGGCATCGACTTGCAACCACAGACCCGAACTCGGACATCTTACACAGTATAAACCATTTATCCGTGAATAGCAAAGGTTTTTTTCAGTTATTCCGCAACTTTTTTCTGCACGTGCGCGTCGCTGCCGACGGGCACGTTGTCATACTGCGCGCGCGGACCGCCGACGTACTTCGGACGCGAGAACGCCATCACGAGGTTTGCCTCGCCGATGTGCCGCAGAGGACTGTGCACCGGCACCGCCACGCAGTGCAGATGCATGCCGATCAGCGTGTCGCCGACGTCGATGCCGAGCGTTGCCTGACCGTTCAGACTTTCGACCATGACCGCGTCGGGAATGCGCGCGTACGCTTCGGTCACGCACGCGCCGCCGGCATGCAGCCACGGCTTGACCCAGACCTGCTGCAGCCCGTATTTTTTCATCGTTTCGCGGCTCACGCAAAGCGAGCGGTTGATGTGCTCGCAGCCCTGCACCGCAAGGTCGAGCCCCGCTTCGTTCACAAGCGGCAGCAGCGCGTCGAGCAGCGCTTTTGCGGCTTCCTCGCTGGAGCCGGAGCCGATGCGCTTTCCGACGATCTCGCTCGTGGAGCAGCCGAGCACCAAAAGGGTTCCCGGTTCCGGCTTTGCCGCGTTCATCAGGATGCCGAACGCCTCTCTGACCTGTTCTTTGATTTCCGTTTCGTTCATATCCGTTCACCTCGAATACACAAAGTCAATGCCCGTCCGATCGGGACGAGCGTTCAATATCTTGAGTATATCCGTTCATTCCGACAAAGTCAAGGGCAGGCGCTTGCCGATCCGGGCACAACTGTGCTATACTGTGCGCATGAACCGGACGGACCTGTTAATCGAATGGTATCCGACGCATCATCGCGAGCTGCCGTGGCGGGCAACGCGCGATCCGTATGCGATCTGGATCTCGGAGATCATGCTGCAGCAGACGCGCGTTGCGGCGGTGATCCCTTATTACGAGCGCTTTTTGAAGGAGCTCCCAAACGTCGCTTCGCTCGCCGCGGTCGACGACGATCGGCTGAACCGCCTCTGGCAGGGGCTCGGCTACTATTCGCGCGCAAGAAATCTGAAAAAAGCGGCGAACGAGGTGCTGCTGCGCTTTGCGGGGCGCATGCCGCAAACGTATGAAGACCTGCTTTCGCTTTCCGGGATCGGCAGCTATACCGCCGGCGCGATCGCGTCGATCGCATACGGCGAGCGCGTGCCCGCCGTGGACGGCAACGTGCTGCGCGTATACGCGCGGGTGATGAACGACCCGTCCGATATCGGCGATCCTGCAATGAAGCGGCGCGTGTTCGAGCGGCTGAAGGCGGACATGCCAAACGACGCGGGCATGTTCAATCAGGCGATGATGGAGCTCGGCGCCACGGTCTGCGTGCCGAACGGACAGCCGCTGTGCGGCAGCTGCCCGCTCGCGTCCGTGTGTGAAGCGAGAAAGAACGGCACGGAACGGATCCTGCCGAACAAGCGTCCGAAAAAACCGCGCACGGTCGAGAAGCGCACGGTTTTTGCGCTGTATGACGCCGGCGCGCCGCTGCTTCTGAAGCGTCCGAACAGGGGACTGCTTGCAGGGCTCTATGAGCTGCCGAACGTTTCGGGCACGCTGTCGGCAGAACAGGCGATGGACATGCTGACGAAATGGGATCTGCACCCGCTGGGCAGCGTGCAGCGCTATGAAGCAAAGCACGTCTTTACGCATATCGAATGGCACATGCGCGTGTATGCCGCCGACGTTTCGGGCGAAGGGACAAAGCGCTTTTTTCGCTCCGACGGCAGCCAATCGATCCCGACCGCGTTCGCGGTATGCCTGCCGGCGCAGAACTTGACAGAGAATCAGAAAGCGTGATAAGATGATGCAAATCGGAAACCCGAGAAAGGACCCGGCAAAATGATCCGACGCATCCGAAAAGCGATACCGCTTCTGCTGGCAACGGCTGTGCTGTGGCTTTCTTTGGGCTGCGGCTGGGACAACACGCCGCAGTACGTGATCGCGACGCCGACGCCCACGCCGACCAACGTGCGCTGGACGCCGACCGCGACGGAAGAGTCGGACGAAACGCCGCCGCCTGGGGAAACGAATGTGCCGGGCACCACAGAGGACGCGCAGGCGTCCGAACAGCCGGAAGGGACCGCGGAAGCGAATGCGACCGCGGGCGCAGCGAACACCGCGGGTGCAACGAACGCTGCGGGAGAAACGCCTGCGCCCGGCACGACGACCGACCCGTCGGTCACGCCGACGCCGGATCCGTATCTGTACGGCAGATGGGAATTCAAGCGCAGCCGCTATAAGGGCAATGAGGTCCCTGCTTCCGAAACGGGACGCAAAATGACGCTTCGCCTGTTCGACAACGGAAGCGCGGAGATGAACATCTACAAGATCGGCGAAGGCGATCCGCCGCAGGACACGCAGGGCGTGCAGTGGCGCATCAGCGGCGCAACGCTGACGCTGACGCTGTACGGCGAGACGATCATGGTGCTGGCGTACGACGGCACGTATCTGATCTATGAGATCGATGTGGACGGCACCCCGGACGATCTGATCTTCGAAAAAGTCGGTGAATGAACCGGTCGACCGGCGGGACGCAGCGCGCGTCCCGCTTTTGTTTTCGGTCGAAGGGACAAAAATCCGGGTTGAAAAAGCCGCGCATAAGTATTATACTGAACATAAGCCCGCAAAAGGGCAAACTTCAGGAGGGAAAACAGAAATGAAAAAATTCTTGGCATTGGCACTGGCGCTCGTGATGGCGCTCGGCTGCATGGTTGCCTGCACCAAGACAAGCGGACCGGCCGCCGGCGAAAAGACGGTCGTGGCGATCGTCGTCGCGGGACAGTTCGGCGACCGTTCGTTCTATGATTCTTCGAAGGCGGGCGGCGATCAGCTCGCAAAGGATTTCGAAAACGTCGAAGTCAAGACCATCGAGTGCAACAACGAAAACCACGAGGTGCAGATGCGCAATGCGGCGGACGTTGCGAACATCGTCGTCTGCGTCGGCTGGGAATTCTATGATATCGAGACCGTTGCGCCCGAGTATCCGAACGTCGACTTCATCTGGATCGACAACGCGACCTCCGCGCCCGTCCCGAACGTTCTGAACATCACCTATGCGCAGAACGAGGGCTCGTTCCTTGCGGGCTACATTGCGGCGGCGATGAGCAAGACCGGTACGGTCGGTGCGGTCGGCGGCGAGGACAGCGACACGATCAACGACTTCATCGTGGGCTATGAGCAGGGCGCGCAGTATCGCAACGAGGCGATCAAGGTCGAGTACAATTACACGAACGACTACGACGACCCGGCGAAGGGCAAGGAATGCGCAAAGGCGCTCTCCGACAAGGGCGCGGACGTCATCTTCCAGATCGCATCGAAAGCCGGCGACGGCGTGTTCGAGGCGGCACAGGAGGGCGGCTTCTATGCGATCGGCGTTGACAGCGATCAGAAGTACATCAACGACGCGGTCATCATCTGCTCGATGAAGAAGGAAGTCGGCAAGTCCATCTATGACGCGATCGCGAAGTACCTGTCCGGCGACAAGTCGCTGTGGGGCACGACGTGGGTTGCAAACCTGGCGGACGGCTATGTCGGCATCGGCTACGGCGAAGCGGGTTCGACCCAGCAGGTTCCGGACGACGTGAAGGCGGAGGTCGAGACCCTCATGCAGAAGATCACGTCCGGCGAGATCAAGGTCAACACCACCAGATAATCGTTTGAAGTGTGAAAGCTGCTCTGTTCGGGGCAGCTTTCTTTTCCCTCAACCGAGGGAGGCAGTCTGCAAAGCAAAGGGGGGTAATGACTTGACGGACGAGATCCGGTTTGAACATATTTCCATGGAATTTCCGGGCGTGCTTGCGAACGACGACATCTCGCTTTCGATCCGAAACGGCGAGGTCTTTGCGCTGGTCGGCGAAAACGGCGCGGGCAAGTCGACTCTGATGAACATTCTGTACGGCATCAACACGCCGACCGCCGGCGAGCTTTACGTGCGCGGCGAAAAGGTCACGAATTTCAGCCCGAAGGCGGCGATCGACCGCGGCATCGGCATGGTGCATCAGCACTTCATGCTGGTCCCGTCGTTCACGGTCGCGCAGAACATCGTTTTAGGACGCGAGCCGAAAAACGCCGGCGTGCTGTTCGACAACCGCAAGGCGGAAAAGCTGACGCGCGAGCTCGTCGAGGAATACGGGCTCGAGGTCGATCCGTCCGCCGAGGTGCGCGACATTTCGGTCGGTCTGCAGCAGCGCGTCGAGATCCTGAAAACGCTCTATCGCGGCGCGGATATTCTGATCCTCGACGAACCGACGGCGGTTCTGACGCCGCAGGAAACGGACGAGCTCTTTGAGGTCATCCGCAGGATCGTACGCGAAAAGCAGATGACCGTCATCATCATCACCCATAAGCTCTATGAAGTCATGGCGATCTCCGATCGCGTCGGCGTCATGCGGCAGGGCAGACTCATCGGCGTCGAGAACACCTGCGACGTGGATGAGCGCAAGCTTGCGTCCATGATGGTCGGACGCCCCGTGCTGTTCGATCATCTCGAAAAGACCGGGACGCCGGGCGAGGTCGCGATCAAGGTCGACGATCTGTATGTGGCGGACAACCGCGGACTTCCCGCGGTGCGCGGCGTGTCGCTCGAAGTCCGGCGCGGCGAGGTCCTGGGCATCGCGGCGATCGAGGGCAACGGACAGAGCGAGCTTCTGGAAGCGATCACGGGTTTAAGAAAGATCAACCGCGGCAAGGTTTCGGTGTGCGGAAAGGACGCCGCGAACAAGACGCCGGGCGAGATCCGCGCGCTCGGGCTTTCGCACGTGCCGGAGGACCGTTTGTCCACCGGCGTGGATAAGGCGGCGTCGGTCGCGGACAACCTGCTGATCGGACGGCAGAAGGAGAAGCGCTTCAATCTGTTCGGCTTCCATCAGCGGCGGTCCACGGTCGAGCGCTATGCGAGCGAGCTGTATCAGAAGTTCGATATCCGCGGCGCGGGCATCCGCACCGAGGTCGGCTCGATGTCGGGCGGCAACATGCAGAAGGTCGTCGTCGCGCGCGAGTTCACGTTCGATACGCCGGTGCTCGTCATTTCACAGCCGACGCGCGGCGTCGACATCGGCGCGATGGAGTTCTTCCATACGCGCATCATCGAAAAACGCAACGAGGGCGCGGCGATCCTTTTGAGCTCCGCGGACCTCGACGAGGTCTTCCGCCTTTCGGACCGCATCATCACGCTCTATGAAGGAAAGATCACCGGCGAATTCCGGGCGGACGAGATCACCAAGGAGGAGATCGGTCTCTACATGACCGGCACGGGAGAGGGGGCGAAGGCATGAAGAAACGGATCAACGTCGGATACCTCGTCGCGCTGCTGATCTCGCTGTCCGTCGCGCTGCTGATCGGCGCGGCGATCCTTGCGATCTCCGGACACAATCCGCTCGTCGCGTATCGCGCGCTGCTGGGCGGCGCGTTCTCGAACGCCCGTCACATCGGCGACATGCTCGAATACGCGATGGTGCTGTGCCTGTGCGGTCTCGCCTGCGACATCGGTTCCAGGGTCGGCATCTTCAACGTCGGCGGCGAGGGTCAGCTCCTTTTGGGCGCGATCATCGCGGCGCAGATCGGCGTATGGCTTTCGGGCACGAGCGCATGGATCGCGATCCCGCTGGCGGCGCTCGGCGCGATGGCGGTCGGCGGTTTTTATGCATGGATCCCGGGCGTTCTGAAGGTCAAACTCAAGGTCAACGAGGTCATCACCACGATCATGCTGAACACGGTGGCGGCATTCCTCTGTCAGTTCCTTGCAAAAGGTCCGTGGAAGAACGCGAACAAGAACATCGTCGCGGGAACGGGCAACCTGCCGGGCGAGTTCTGGCTTTCGAAGCTGGTTCCCGGCTCCAATCTGTCCACCGCGATCCTCGTATCCGCGGTGCTGACGTTCCTTGTATGGTACATCCTGCAAAAGACGACCAAAGGGTACGAGATGCGGCTCGTCGGCGACAATCCGCGGTTCGCGCGGTTTGCGGGTCTCAAGACCGACCGGATCGTCATCATCACGATGGTCATCTCCGGCATGATGTGCGGACTCGTGGGCATGTTCCGCGTCTACGGCGCCGAGCATATCTATAAATCCACGGTATCGAACGAGTACTATTTCGAAGGGCTGATGGTCGCGATGATCGCGCAGTATCAGCCGCTGCCGACGGTCATCATCTCGCTGATCTTCGCGATCCTGAAGATCGGCGCGATGGGCATGGAGACCGCCGCAGGCGTGCCGAAACAGCTGTATCTGATCATTCAGACGGTCGTCATCTTCTGCATGGCGGCGGAAACCGGCATTCGCGCCGCAATCGGCAAAGCGCAGGAGAAGCGCCGCGCCGCCCTGGATGTCAAGGCGCGCAGGGAAGGAGGTGCCGCGCATGAATAACCAAAACGTCTGGTCGACGATCTTTTCGGCGGGCACGTTTGCGCAGATGCTGAGAAGCGCCACGCCGGTCGCGCTGGCGGCGCTCGGCGGACTCATGACCGAGCATGCGGGCATTATGAACATCGGCATGGACGGTATGATCCTGATGGGCGCATTCGTCGCCGCAGTCGCGAGCTACTTCCTTGCAAGCGCCGCGCTCGGCGTGCTTGCCGCCGTCGCGTTCGGCGTGCTGATCGGTCTGTTCTTCGCACTGTTCACCGTAAAGCTCCGCAGCGATGAATTCATCATCGGCTGCGCGCTGAACACCTTCGCGCTCGGCGTGACCGCATTCCTTTCGCGCGAGATCTTCGGGCTTTCCGGCACCTCGGGATACGCCGTGCCGAGTCTTCCGAAGGTCACGATCCCGCTGATCGACCGGATCCCGTTCGTCGGCGAGGTGCTCTCGGGTCATTCGGTGTTCGTGTACGTCACATGGCTTCTCGTGATCGTGATGTGGCTGTTTGTGTATCGCACGCCGGTCGGCTTCTGGATCCGCGCGTCCGGCGAATCGCCCGAAACGCTGCGCACCGCGGGCAAGAATCCGGAGCGCATGAAGTGGATCGCTTCGATCCTGTGCGGCGTGTTCTGCGGATTGGCGGGCGCGCATCTGTCGCTCGGCTACCTCAACGGTTCGTTCGTCGAGGGCATGAGCGCTTCGCGCGGCTACATCGCGTTCGCATGCGTCATCTTTGCGGCGGCCAACCCCGCAAAGGCGTATCTCGCCGCGCTGATGTTCGGCTTCTTCGACGCGCTGGGACTGCGGCTTCAGGACTATATCAGCTCAGATCTCACCGGCACGATCCCGTACATCATCACGATCATCATGATGGTCTACGTCGTCGTCAGCGGGCAGAAGCGGCGTGAGCGTCTTGCAAAACAGCAGCTGAAAAAACTGGAATGATACGAACGGATGAAAACGGCAGCCGTGCAGATCGCGCGGCTGCTTTTTTGCACAAACCTCTGTACAAGTGCGGAAAATTGCGGTATACTCACCTTCATGAGACGAATCCCGATGCTGATCCTGACGCTGCTGCTGTTCGGCTGCGCCGCACAACCGATGTCCGAACCGACCGCGGAACCGACCGTACGGGCGGAGGAGCCGGCTGCGGAAGCGGTCGTGATCGACGTGCAGCCGCAGGAGGTTCTGCCGGTTCCCACCGTGCCGCCGACCGAAGCGCCGACGCCGGTACCGACCGATACGCCGGAGCCGACGCCGGAACCCACGCCGACGCCGAACCCGTATCGCGGCGAATCGGTCACCGAGTCGAAAACGAATCCCGGCTTCTGGTACTGCCCGCCGACCGAGGCGCTCGAACAGCGCGTGATCGGCATGAGCTATCCGGAGGATCCGAAGGACGCGCCGGTGAAGTTGAAAGATCTTCGCTATGTGCATCTGCTGTATGTCGATTTCGACGGCGTCGAGCATGAGGGCGAGCTTCTGGTGCACAGAAAGGTCGTAAAGGACGTCATGGAGATCTTCGAATCGCTGTACGACGCGCAGTATCCGCTGCGTTCGGTGCGGCTCGTCGACGATTACGGACAGCCGTTCACGGACGGGCTGTCGATGTCGGCGGACAACACGTCCGCGCTGTGCGTGCGCCGCGTGACGGGCAAGACGTATTTTTCGCGGCACAGCTACGGCACGGCGATCGACGTCAATCCGGTCGAAAACCCGTATATCAAGCCGGACGGCAGCTTTTCGCCGAAGGAGAGCGAACCGTACCTCGACCGCAAAAACCTGCGTCCCGGCATGATCACCGAGGACGATCTGTGCTATAAGCTGTTCACCAAGCACGGCTGGAAGTGGGGCGGACACTTCAAGGGACAGAAGGATTATCAGCATTTTTCGAAGGACGTCAAGGGGGTAACGGATTGAACGAACGGGAGATCCTTGCATATCTCGAACGCGAACCGGCGCTGCGCATCGACATGATCGAGGCGATCCGGCGCGGCAGAGCCGAGATCCTTTATACGGCGCCGGACGCCGTGCTTCTGAAAACGCGCGGCCGGCTGATGCTGCTTTGCGCCGATACCGTTGAGGCGGGCGTAAAGGCGCTCGAACACCGGGACCCGCAATGCCGCGGCATCGTGGCGCACAACGAGGCCTCGCGCGACGCCGTCACGGCGGTCATGCCGTCGTTTTCGCACATCAGTCCGTGCTGGCAGGCGTATTACGCGGGAAAGGAACTTCGTCCGGTCCCGGATGTGTGCGAGATCCGACCGTTCCGGAAAGAGGACATTCCGTTCCTGATGGAGCACTACGATGTGATCCGCTCGCCGGAATACTTTGCGGAGCGCATCGACGAAAATGAGCTGTTCGCGGGGTATCGCGACGGAACGCTCTGCGCGTTTATCGGCTTCCACGACGACGGCAGCGGCGGCATGCTCGAGGTGCTGCCCGAATTCCGGCGGCTCGGCATCGGCTCGGCGCTGGAGGCGTTTCTGCACAACGAAGCGCTCAAACGCGGCTGGACGCCGTACGGACAGATCTTCGTCGGCAACGAGCCGTCGCGAAAGCTGCAGCAGAGCCTGGGTCTGGTCATATCGGACGGCGAGATCTACTGGATGCATGAAGAAACAGAATAATCAACCTGCGGGAAGAGAGTAATATTTGGAGGCACATATGAAAGTCAAGAACATTTTGGGCGAACGGTTCAAGGAGCGCGCATTCGACATCGAAAGTCAGAATCTGATGACGCGCGGCGGCTATATAAAGCAGGTCGGCAACGGCATCTACTCGCTGTTCACGCCGGCAAAGCGGATCCAGAACAAGATCGAGAAGATCCTGCGCGAGGAAATGGATGCGATCGACGGACAGGAAGTTCTGTTCCCGGTCGTCATGCCGGCAACGCTCTGGCAGAGCTCGGGCAGATTCGAATCGATCGGCAAGGAGCTTCTGCGGTTCAAGGATCGCGGCGGCGCCGACATGGTCCTCGGCATGACGCATGAGGAAGCGGCGGTGCAGATGGCGATGAATGTGGCGGGAACCTATCAGAAATATCCGTTCATGATCTATCAGATCCAGACGAAGTTCCGCGACGAGCCGCGCGCAAGAGGCGGTCTCATCCGCGTGCGCGAGTTCACGATGAAGGACGCGTATTCGTTCCACACCACGCAGGAGGATCTCGAAGCGTATTACGAGCGCTGCTATCGCGCATATGAGCGCATCTATGCCCGCGCGGGCGTGCCCGAAGTCATCGCCGTCAAGTCGGATTCCGGCATGATGGGCGGCAAGGTCAGCCACGAGTTCATGCTGTTGACCGACATCGGCGAGGATACGATCGTAACCTGCCCGGAATGCGGCTTTCGCGCGAACATGGAAGCGTGCGACGCGATCACCGAAAACGAAGCGGATGAAGCGCTTGCGCCTTTGACCGAGGTCTTTACCGGCGAGGCAAAGACGATCGAGGAAGTCGGACAGTATCTGAAGGTCACCGACGAAAAGACCTGCAAGGCGGTCGTCTATCAGCGCAATGCGGACGATTCGTACGTGCTGATCTTCGTGCGCGGCGACAAAGAGGTCAACGAGACCAAGCTCACGAATTACCTGAAAGCGGAGATCCATCCGGCGGTCGACATCGAAACCGCGAACCTCGCTGCGGGCAATATCGGACCGGTCAACCTCGAAACGAGCGCGACCGTGCTGTTCGACCGTTCGATCTTCGGCGCGACCAACCTCGTGTGCGGCGCGAACAAGCCGGAATATCATCTCACGGGCTTCACGCCTTCGCGCGATCTGCCCGAAGAGACCGAATATCTCGATCTGTGCAAGGCGGTCGAGGGCGGCGTCTGCCCGAACTGCAGACGGCATTCGCTGAAGATCTCCCGCGGCATCGAGGTCGGCAACATCTTCCAGCTCGGCAAGCGTTACACCGAGGCGATGGGCATGACCTACGACGCGGAAAACGGCGAGCGCAAAAATCCGATCATGGGCTGCTACGGCATCGGCGTGGGACGTCTGATCGCGTCGGTGTGCGAAGCGCATCACGACGATTACGGTCCGATCTGGCCGATCACGATCGCGCCGTGGCAGGTGGAGATCTGTGCGCTGCGCATCGACAATGAGGATGTGCGCAAGGCGGCCGACAAGCTGTGCGCCGATCTGGAAGCGGCAGGCATTGAGGTGCTGTACGACGACCGTCCCGTGTCCGCGGGCGTCATGTTCTCGGATGCGGACCTTCTGGGCGCGCCGGTGCGCGTGGTCATCTCGCCGAAGACGCTTTCGAGAAACGCATTCGAGCTCTCCGCACGCGACAAGTCCTTCCGCGAGGATATCGCGATCGACGGCGCCTGCGAGGCCGTTCGGAACAAGGTCAAAGAGCTGATCGACGCGGTCAACGCAAAGGTGCCGGAGCGGATGTAAGGCGAAGGAGGGTTCAGAATCTGAACCCGCTCCCCTTCAAAAACTGAACCCACCCCCCTTCAATAACTGAAGGGGAAATAAATAATAAAGCAATATCATACGGCAAACAATTCAGTCCGTCCGTAAGGACGAAAAGAGCGGCAGCAAACGCCGCTCTTATTTTGTCACAAACCGACGCGAAGGACCGTCATATAACAGGGAACGGATCGGTCGTTCTTTGCCGACCGGGAGAGAATTCACGCGGATATTACAACTATTTGACAAACGCATGCTATGCTTAAAACAGAGCGGTGCGCAGTGTGCAAAAAAGAGGGCATGAACGAGATTTTACAACTCTGTTACAAGCCGCAGCGGAAAACTGTGATAAGATAAAAACAGGAGGGGCATATGGCTCGCATATTGGTATTGGAAGACGAACGGGCGATCAACGATCTGATCGCGCTGAACCTCAGAATGGTGGGGCACACGGCGGAGCAGGCGATGACGGGCAGGGATGCGATCACGCTCGCAGGAAGGGAGCCGTTCGACCTGCTGATCCTCGACGTGATGCTGCCGGATTCGGACGGGTTCTCGGTTTATGAAAAGCTGAAGGGCACGCCCGCGATCTTCGTGACGGCGCTCGGCGAAACGGCGGACAAGGTCAAGGGCTTTGAATGCGGCGCGGACGACTATATCGTCAAGCCGTTCGAGATGACCGAACTTCTTCTGCGCGTGGAGGCGGTGCTCCGCCGCACGCAGAAAAACGAGCCGCATTACCGGCTCGGCGGGCTTGACATCGATTTCAACGCAAGAACCGTTTCGCTGAACGGCAAACCGGTCGATCTGACGATGCAGGAATATGCCCTGCTCGAAACGTTGGTGCGAAACCGCAACATCGCGCTGTCGCGCCAGCGGCTGATGAAGGAGGCGTGGGGATTTTCGTTCATGGGCGAGTCGCGCACCGTGGACGTGCATGTGCAGCGTCTGCGCAAAAAACTGGATCTCAACGATCACATCGCCACGATTTACCGGTTCGGATACCGGTTTGAGGAAACGCCGTGAAACTCAGACAAAAAAGTTATCTGCTGACCGTCCTGCTCGTTGCCGCCGTGCTGTATGCGAGCATGTTTTTCTTGCTGCTGCCGAACATCCGCACCGCGTACGCGTCCGCGCAGGCGCGCGCGCTCGGCGGGGAAAAGGCGCTTGCAACGGCGGCGGACAGACTGTTCATCAACATACCGGAAGAGCTGCGTCCCGCATACGCCCGCGGCTTTGCAATCATTGACAGCGAAGGCGCCGCGTTTGCCATCGGATACGAAGACGAGACCTGGGTCGCAACCGAGCCGGTCCCGCCGCGCACGGAGCCGGGAACGATGCGGTGGATCACATCGAACGGGCGTACCGTGCTTGCGATCACGGATTCGCTCAGCAACGGCGTATGGCTGCGCTACGGTCTGGATGTGACGGACGAGGTCGGGCGAACGGAACGGCAGGCGATCGGGTCGGTCCTGATCTGCACGCTGCTGACGGGCGGGATCGCCGTCGTGCTGTATGTGATCCTCGAGCGCATCAACAAGCCGGTCGAGCGCCTTGCACACGAACTGCGTACGCCGCTGACGGTCATTCGCGGCTACGGCGAACTTTTAGAGCGCGCCAAGCTGACGCCCGAGCAGCAGCATCAGGCGGCGAGCTATATCGTTTCGGAGAGCGAACGGCTCGGCGAGATCTCGCAAAAGCTTCTGACGCTTGCCGACGCGCGAAAGAACGTATTCCGTCCGGAGCGCATCCGTCTTTCGGAGCTTGCGGAGCACCTCAAAACCGCCTATCCGATGCTCGAGACCGAGATCGAATGGGATGCGCTGACCGCAGACCGCGCGCTGCTGCTTTCCATGCTCGGAAACCTGATCGGCAACGCGGTCAAGGCGTCCGCGCCGGATAAGCCGGTCCGGATGCGGGCGACGCCCGGCACGATCGAGATCATCGACGGGGGCAGCGGCATGACGCCCGAACAGCTGCGCTACGTCAACGATCCGTCGCGTGCGAAGAATCCGAGCATCCGCCGAGGTCTCGGCGTGCCTCTTTGCCACGAGATCGCCGCCCTGCACGGCGCAGCGCTGAGATACTCGTCCAAAGAAGGCGAGGGCACGACGGCGACGATCCGGTTCAGCGATTTTACAAGTTAGAGACAACTCTGTGAAGACTCCGTTACAAGTTCCGCGCTACAATGGGGCTGTAGAAAGGAGGCAGCAGCCATGAAAACATTCTTACAGAAACACAAGGTCCTGATGATCGCGATCTGCGCGGTCCTGTGTCTCGGCGTTTTGTCGGGGCTCGTGCTCGGCGGCGTGATCCGTCTCTCCGCGCGGGGCAGTTCGTTTGAAACCGTTGCGGACGCCATGGAGCGAACCGGGGAACCGACGGACAACGGGGAGCCCGGCAGCATACCGGCGCTGCAGGCCGTTCCCACGCCGTCGCCCGCCTCGAAGGAGGTCAAGCTTTCCGCGGACGAGATCAAACAAATCACCGAAGCCGTGCAGCGGCGCAGGCGTACCGTTATTCCGGTGGAAACCCAGATCTGGAAGCAGGACAACAACTTTTTGTGGACGGAGAGCGAACCGAGCGAGGAGCAGCGCGACAGCGCGCTTGCCGCAGCGGAATCTCTGACGCAGATTCTGTTCGGTCAGCCGTACGACGCGCTGACCGGCAGCGAGCTGAGCCGCGCAAGTGTCGGCATCTTCACCGATCCGCAGGGCGATCGCGCATCCTTCTTCCGCATTGCGGATCCGAACGGGATCTATATCCTGACGATCCGCGAGTCGGATCGGCAGCTGATCTGCGCCGATCTTCTGACCTATCCGGACAGCACGTCGGTCGACCGCGAGAAGGACAACGTCACGATCGCCGGCAAGCTCGGGTTCACGGTCAAGCCGCTTCGGCATGAAACCGGAACGAGAGACAACGAGATCAGATACGCGTACCGTTCCGACAAGGACGAGTATCTGACGTTCACGTATATCGGCGATAAGCTGTGGCGGGCGGCGGTGTTCCCGAGCGAGCAGGCAATGTCCGAGTGCGAATACTTCCTCGCGGATATCCAGTATGACTACTCGACGGAAGCGTATCCGGAGAAGTGGACCGAAGCGGAACCGCCGAAAACGTCCGAGGACAGCACCGTGATCACCGAGAAAAAGATCTTCGCGTCGCTGACGCGCCTGTACCGGAACCTGTCCGGCGAGGAGCTCGACACCTCCGGGCTCACCGCAAAGTTCTATCGCGACGAGAGCGGCGCGCGCGAGGACTGCTGGAAGGTCACGGGCGGCGGTTTCGAGATCGTGATCTCCGCTTATTCCGGCAACGTCATCCGCTTCGCGGGCAGCATTCCGTGCAAGGATCTGCTTGATATCCCGTATGAACAGATGGGCGGCGAGGAATATGAAGCGGCAACAAAGGTCATTGCGGATAACATGGTGCTTTCGTACGGCTCGTTCGTCGGACTGACCGAGGAAAGAACCGCGGAACAGATCGACGTCAATGCGGTATGCGACGGCAACTACTGCACCATGGACATCGTAACGAAGGACGGGACCTGGTACGAATGCTATTTTGAAGGCGGCGTGCTGAAGGAGATCTGGTACTTCGCGAACGAGAACATGTTCAGGGTAGGGATTCTGACCGGCTGGGTCGCGGACGCCGTGTACGTCAACGAAGCGACCGGCAAGCCGTTCATTCCCGATTATCGCGACTGGGACGGCGATCTGCACGTGATCCGACGCGAATCGTAACATCAAAAGCAAAAGATCCGACGCAAAAGCGCCGGATCTTTTTCGTTTCGAAAAAGAAATCAGAGCATCGTGCTGCGAAGCTGCTCGCGCGAGAGCGGCGAAAGATCCGCCGGCGCGACGTCAAAGACGGTCAGACACCCGGTCTGTCCGCGTGCCGCCATGCGGCCGAGCGCCCGCGCGAAGGCGACGAGCACGCAGGCCGTGAACTCCGGATTGGAGTCGAGCGCAAGGGAGTATTCGATGCGATGCGTATGCTCGCCGTGCAGACCGGTGGTTCCGGTGCGGATCACAAATCCGCCGTGCGGCAGCGCGCTGTGTTGTTCCTTCATTTCCTGCTCGGAAATGAACGTCACCGTCGTGTCGTAGTCCGCAAAATAGTTCGGCATCGTTTTGATCGCCGTTTCGATCGCTGCGCGGTCCGCATCCGGTTTTGCGACGACGTAGCATTCGCGCAGATGCTTCTGCCGCGTTGTCAGCTCCGGCTGCGCGCCGCTGCGCACCGCTTCGAGCGCCTCCGGGATCGGCACCGTGTACTGGCGCGCATCGAGCACGCCGGGAATGCGCCGGATCGCATCGGAATGTCCCTGGCTGACGCCGCGTCCCCAGAACGTGTAATCCCTGCCGTTCGGCAGGACCGCGCTCGCGTAAAGACGGTTGAGCGAGAACATGCCCGGATCCCAGCCGCAGGAGATCAAAGAGAGTTTGCGCCCCGCCTTTGCCGCGGCGTCGACCGCCGCAAAATGCGCGGGAATGTTTGCATGCGTATCAAAACTGTCGATCACGCAAAAGTCCTTCGCAAGCTTCGGGGTCAGCTCCGGCAGGTCCGTCGCGCTGCCGCCGCACAGGATCACCGCGTCGATCTCGCCTTTACATTCCGAAATCGTGTCAGCCGCAAACACCTTTGCGCCGGTTTTCGAAACGACCGCCGCAGGATCGCGCCGCGTAAAGATGCCGACAAGCTCCATGTCGGGATTCTGCCGGATCGCCGCCTCCACGCCGCGTCCGAGGTTCCCGTATCCGTAAATCGCAAGTTTCATATTCCATGCTCCTTTCAACTGTAAACACACCGCAATATTATATATTATTTTTCGAATTTGTCAACCGTGTTTGTTCGGCTTCAAAAAAGAGGGCTCCAAAGAGCCCCCGAAAGCCGTTCGGTTTATTCCGCGTCGGTGCCGGCGACGGCGACGTTTCTGAGAAGCATCGCGTACGGTCCGTCGTAGCCGATCTCGGCATAGCGGTCCGTGGAGAACACGATATCCTTCTGCGCGTCCAGAATGATGCCGTTGACCGAGCCGCCGGTGACCGGCGTCAGTCTGCCGTTTTCGCAAAGATACGCGAGGCGGATCTCGCCGCCGAAGTGACCGGAGAAGGAATCCATCTCAAAGCCGGAGAACGTGACCGCCCAAAGGCAGGGACGCTTCTGCATGTCCGCAAAGGACATCGTGCCCGGGTTGTCGCAGGAGAACTTGCGGTAATCGCCGGTCGGCTCCGCGTCAAGATAACGGCAGAAGCGGTTGCCGCCGTGAACGCTCTGCAAAACGCCGTTTTCGAGAAGCGTCCGGTCGCGCATCGGAATGCCCTCTTTGGAATACGGCGCCAGCGCCCGCAGCGTCATGTTGAGCCGCTCGCCGTTCGTTTCGCCCTGCACATTGTCGCCGATCTTCCAGGTCGAATAGCCGGGGTAGATCATGCGCGCCGCCGCGCGATCGCCGTAGAACCACAGCGTCTGCATCACGTTTTCATCGGTCAGGATCAGGTCGTACGTTCCGCTTTTCAGGATCTTCTGCGCCCGCGCACGGTCGCGCACGAACATCAGCGCTTCCTTGACCTTCTCCGTCAGCGCGGCGGTATTCAGTTCGGTATAGGCGAAGTCGCGGTACAGTTCGACGTCTTCCGGTTCCTTTGCCTGTACGACGAATTCACCGTTTACCTCCGCTTCGGTCCAGGAAACGTCCGTTCCGCGCGAACTGATCACCTGCACACGTCTGCGGATGACGAAGATCTCCGCCGAGTTCAGAAACGCGCCGTGTTCGCAATCCGCGGCAAACAGCGCTTTTGCCATGTCGCCGGCGCTTTGTTCGGGCGTCTGCTGCATAAGCGCACCGGTCGCTTCCCTGCACGGCGCGGTGACCGGATCGGGAAGGTCGTAGTACGGGTTCATCGCAAACTGCGCCGCGAAGTACGCGTCCCTGAACGCGTCGAGGATCTCCGCGTCGGTCATCGCGGCAAGCACCGTGACGTTCGTCTGCGCGCGCAGCTTTTTGCCGTCCCGTTCGTCCGTGCGGGATACGGTGACAGCGTATTTTTCCACGTCCTTGATGCGGCGCGTATCGAGCTGCTTTTTCACAAAGAACAGTTCCGCCGTGCGCTCCGCCGTCCGGCAGACGATCCAGTCCGAAATGCCCGCTTCCTGTAACAGCCGTTTGATTCGTTCCATAGCCGTACCTCCTCAACCGAGACGGATGCGCGCCTTCATGTACGCGCCGCCGTCCGAAACTTTGACCCATTCCTTATAGCCCTTGCCGCAGTAGCCGCCGCCCCCGAGCTCGACCCTGCCGCCCATCATGGAAACGGATTTCAGAAGATCGGGCACGTAGCCGGTCAGCACGATCGGGGAGAATACGCGTCCGGTCAGCTTTCCGTCTTTGATCTCGCGCGCGATGTTGACCATGCACTGGATGCCCCAGTTTTTCGGGTCCTCCATGCCGCTGGTCGGCTCTTCGAGCAAAAAGCCGTACCGGATCGAGGCGATCATTTCTTCTTTGGATGAATCGCCGCCTTCGAAATACGTGTTGGTCATGCGCGTATACGCTTTGCGCTCATAGCTTTCGCGGCGCCCGTTGCCGGAAGGCGCGACGCCGAGCCGCGACGCGGACAGCGCGTCGCACATGCCGGTTTTCAGAATACCCTTTTCGATGATGACCGTATCGCCGGTCAGCGTGCCTTCGTCGTCGAACGCCCATGTCGCGCATTCATCGACCGCCGAGCCGTCGTGCATCGTCACCAAAGGACTTGCAACGTATTCGCCGATGAACTGCCGCGCCTGCGCGCGGTCCTTCACGAACATATCCATCTCCACGCCGTGTCCGAACGCTTCGTGCACGATCATGCCGGTGACTTCCGGATCGCACACGCACTCGTACTCGCCGGGGATCGGCTTTCGTCGAGATCGCGGTGTTCGGACAGGAAGATCTTGCGATCTGCGGAATAGACCGCCGTGCAGACGATATCCAGCACGTTTTCGGCCTTCATGCCCTTATCGCGGATGCGTCCGAGCTGTTCGAGGATCGCTTCGTCGCCGAGTTCCGCCGGATCGATCTCATACTTCGCTTCCTTTTTGAGCACGGCGGGCGAATCGTCCGGGATCGCCGTCGGCATCGGCGCGATCCCTTCGGGCAGCGCGGCGCGCGCGGCGTCGAGGCGCGTCTGCATTTGCTGTACGATTTCGGGGATCATCTCCTCCGAGAACGCATTGATCGAGTATTCCGCACAGCCTGCTTTGTCGAATACGCGGATCACAAAGCCGTAGCCGCCGTCGCCCTCAGATGAGATCGTGATGCCGCTTCTGGCGATGCGCCATGAACGCATCCGCTCGTCGGTTGCGAGGACGGAGGCGTAATCGAACCGCTCGCGCAGCGCGGCGATCAGTTTTCGCAATGCGGGCTTTACCGCATCCAGTCTGTCAAACATACCTTTCTCCTTCAGTCGATCTTATAGAGCTGGCGGTTGTCGAGCGCCCAAAGCCGTTCGGAAAAACCGTCGGTCGCAACGCCGTCCAAAGCGGCGTCCATTTCATACATCTTGCTGTCCAGCAGGTCGAACCACTTATAGAGCGCTTTCTTTTCGTCGCCCTCGGCTTTCATGCTAAAGCGGATCAGGTATCGCTCCTTGTTCACTTGTCCTCGTCCTCCTTTTCGTCTGGATCGTCGGGCGGCGGGGCCGTGCTGCTGTCCTCCGTGCCGCCCATGTCGGCCCTTTCCGCGATTTCCTTCTTGCGCTGCCGCACGATGGCCGATCTGTCGTTGCCGTTGTATTCCATGGCTTCCTGCTCCTCGGTGGTGATGTTGTTGCGGATGCGAACCTCCGCCGCGTTGACCTCTTTCAGCGGGTCAACATGGCCCATGCTCGCGCCCATCCAACTGCACCCGCACCAGGCGAGCCGCACGGCGGGATCGTCGAAAAAACCGGGCGCGTCGATGCGTCCGGTTGCCACGGCCTCGGAAAGCCATTGCTCGTAGATCGGTTGGTTGAAAGCGGTATTGAACCGCGTCCTGTACACCCTCACCGTCCGCCAGAAATCCAGCAGCGCGGCGCGGGCTGCCGTGTAATTGCTCTCGTACTTCTTGATAAGCACTTCCTTGGGGATGCCCATAGAGGAGGCAATCACGGTAATGCAGGTGTTGACGAAGCTCTCAAACTGCGTGTCGCTGCGCTTCGGGTCAACGGTGGTTACGTCCTTTCCGGGTGGCAGATCATAGATCGCGCCGGGGGCAAGCTCCAATTTCAGCTCGTCGTCCGTAACCTTCTCGTCCTCGTTTACCGCGTCCTCCATGCCCGCCTTGCCGTCGTCCTCCTTGGACGTGATAAACAGCGTCAGCATGGCGGAAACGACCTTGCCCGCAAGCTCCGCGTTCATATACCGCGTGAATTGCTTGATAAGCTCGATCTCCGCCGAAACGAAGGGGATGCCGCGCCGCTGCTCCGGCCTCTCGTAGGTCATGACTTGCAGGATGTTCGGGTAGCCCGTGTCCTTGCCGTAGGCGTCAATTGGCGTCCACGTCAATTCGCTGCTGTCGTTGCCCGCGTTCGGGCTGCGGCTGGCGATGTGATACTTGATTACGGCCCCTTCCTTGTCGATCTCCACGCCGTCGATGATCCGGCCCCCGCTCTCGGTTTCCGTGCTCTCGCTGCCGCCGGAGCTGTCCGGGTTGCAGATTCGGTCTGCCTCCAAAAGGCGGATGGTGGTCTGGTAGGGCGTCCGCTTGTTCGGCTTCATCCCGAACAGGGCGAACACGTCCCCGGACATGAGCATGGACAGAAAAGCGAGCTGCTGCAATCCGTAAAAGTTTTGCTGCCGCTGCGCGTCGCACATGGTATTGTCGGCCCACAGCTTCCACTCCCGAAGGATGGCCTGCTCTGCTTCCTCCCGCGCCTCGTCCGTCATTCCCAGGAAAGCGCCGTCAATCTTGGGCTTTGGCTGGATGCCCCATCCCACAACGGAGGTTGTCAGGGTTTCCGGCCC
>ONMC01000193.1 GCA_900318745.1 uncultured Eubacteriales bacterium | reverse complement strand
CATTCCTCCGCACATTTAGATATTGTATCATACCATATATGCAAAAAAAGTGCAAGTCAAAGGTTGATTTTTCTGTCCGCATGCAAAAACGTTTCGTCGGACGGATCGTGTGTGACAACTACGGCGAGTTTGACGTTCAGGATCAGATCTCTGACGCGTTCGCGGTTCTTTTCATCGAGTCCCGAAAACGGTTCGTCGAGCAGCACGACGTCGTCGGAAAAAGCAAACGCACGGGCAAGCGAGACGCGTTGTTTCTGACCGCCGGACAGTTCGGACGATTTTTTATTCCGTTCTTCCTGCAGATTCAGTCTGTTGAGCAGTTCTTCCGCCGTTTTGCTGTTCGAAACGATCGATACATTGTCGATCGCGCGCATGTTTTCCAGAAGCCGCGGCTCCTGAAATGCAAAGGAAAGTCTGCGTTTTTCAAGTCCCGTAACCGTTCCGCTCTGCGGCTTCAGCAACCCGGCCATCACGCGCAGCAAGGTCGTTTTGCCGATTCCCGATTCTCCGGACAGCAGAACGACGCCCTTGTCCGGGAAAGTAAACGACGCATGTTCAAAGATCGTGCGATCCGGAAATCGCACGGTCAGGTCCCGGATTTCAATCATGTCTCCACCCTGCCTTCCTTAATAAAGAATCGAGAAGCATTTCTATCGCAACGGAAAACACGATCACCAGGAACGTCCATGCAAACAAATCGGCATAATCAAGATACAGCTTGTCCTGAAACATCTGATTCCCGATTCCGAATTTCGGCAATGCGAGGATCTCCGCCGTGATCACAGCCTTCCACGCAAATCCGAGTGCCGTTGATGCCGTTGCAAAAAACTGCGGAACGATCTGCGGCAGGATGATAAACCGAAACTGTTGATACGGTTTGAAATAGACCTTTCCCATTTCCGTAAGCTTCGGATCGAGCGCGAGGATCGATTCTTCCGTTGTGCGCCAGATCATCGGCGTAACCACGATCGCCGCCACTGCGACGGGAACGTAACCGGAAACCAAACTGATCAGAAGGATCAGCGCGAAAGAAGTGATCGGTGTTGTTTTGACGATCGTTCTCAACGGATGAAGCAGCCATGCCATTGTCTTTGAGGTCGACGTCAGAATGGCAAGAACGGCACCGCAAATGCATCCGAGAGCAAATCCGAACAGGATGCGCAGCACGGAAAGCAGAATCGATCGCCAACCTTCAGCCGTGCTCAAGATCCGGTATGCGGCGATCGCCGTTTCTTTCGGCGAAGGCAACAGCAAGCTGCTGCCGACGAGCATCGACAGCAGCTGCCAGATCACGATATATACTGCGATCGGTACGCAGATTCTGATGAGTTTACGAGGGATTCGCGACATAATAGAAATCGTCTGCCGGCATCGAACCGCCGATCGATTTCGGATTTGCATTGAACAGAACCTCGAGCATTGCGGCTACGTACGCCTTCATATCGGCTCCTTTGATCAAACAGATATTGCAGTTCGGGATTGCACGCTTTGCGATCGGCTCCTTTGCGATGATCCCCTGCGCTGCTACGACGCTCGCCGCATCCGCCTCTGTTACGACTTTGGTTGCGGAAGTTTCTGCATCTTTCAGGAATGCATCGACCTGCGCCTGATGTGCGTCCAGATAGGACTTGCGAACGATATACACGCCCTGTACGACCTGGGTAGCGTTTTTCGCCGCCCAGAGCTCGTTGATGTTCAGCGCCACGCGAACGTTTTCATTCTGTGCGCATGCGACGGAAACGTGCGGTTCCGGCAAAAGCGCAAGCTGTGCGCTGCCGTCGCCGAGCTTCGCGATCAGTTCCGCATTGTCTGCAATGAATTCCACATTGACGGAATCCGTCAGACCGTAAGCATCAAGCAAATACTGCAAAATGTACTCCGGCGTGCTTCCCTGACCGACGGAATAGACGGTCTGTCCCTTGATATCCTCAATGCTTTGCACCGTATCGCCTGCTTCAAGCAGATACAAAACACCGAGTGTGTTGATCGCGATCACCTGCGCCTCGCCTTCGGTCTTCTGATACAAAACAGAAGCGAGATTGATCGGCACCGCAGCAATATCGACTTCACCGCTGATGAACTTCGCGGTCACCTGATCGGGCGCCGTGAAGATTTC
>ONMC01000088.1 GCA_900318745.1 uncultured Eubacteriales bacterium | reverse complement strand
CGGAACCGTTTACCGACATTCACATCGATACGCATGAAACGGATATCGTGTTTGCCCGCACAGCGGATGCGGCGTCCGTGTTCTGCAATGAGACGGATAAACTGCATTGCTCTCTGAATACAGAGAACGGAACGCTGACCGTTGCGACGGTCGATGAGCGAACGTGGGTCGATCGGCTCGTATTCGGACACACGATGCATCTGACCGTGTATCTGCCGGAATCCGAATACCAAGCGCTTACGATCGAAAACGAAACGGGAAACGTCGAAATCCCTGCCGATTTCTCGTTCGAAAGCATCTCGGTCAAAGGATCGACCGGAAACATCCGCTGCGGCGCATCGGTCGCAGGTTCGCTTTCGATTGCAGCGAGCACCGGGGATATCACGCTCGAACAAATCGAAGCGCAGCAGCTTTCGCTGACCGTTTCGACCGGCGATATCCGGATTAACGGTGCAGCCGTACAAGAGGATGTGCGTATTTCGGTCAGCACCGGAAAGACGGAACTGAACGGCATGACCTGCGAGTCGCTGACGTCCACCGGCAGCACCGGACGGATCACGCTCAAAAACTGCGGGATCAGACGAGCGCTTTCAATCAAACGAAGCACCGGCGACGTATGCCTTGACGATACGGACGCCGGATCGATCGCAATCGAGACGGACACCGGAGACGTGCTGTGCGCCCTGCGTTCCGAGATGGTTTTCGTTACAAAAACGGATACCGGAGAGATCCGCGTGCCGGATATGCAAAGCGGCGGCAAATGCGAAATCAAGACCGATACCGGCGACATCACGGTCTCATACGTAAAGGAACAGCAGCCGTAACGACAGGGATTTTGAAAAACCGTCAAAATTCTAAAAATTGTAACATAGAATTCGCATTTTTGTTGCAAATCTGTATTACACTATATATAATGATTCTGATGGGTTGACACCAAAGAAACAAGGAGGAAGGGTTATGCACGTTTTCTTGGGAATCGTTATGGTTTTGTTCGCACTGTTTCTCGGCGCAATCGGTTATCTCATCGCGATGCGCGGGAAATACGCTCTGATCAACAACTTCGTGATGGAGCGTCATGCCGGCAAGGTGGACAGCAAGTTTGCGCAGCGTGTCGGCTGGATCGAACTGTTCGGTGCGGTTTACTTCCTGCTGTTCGGTATTCTTTCAATCTGCATCAAGAGCAATCCGTTCGCATGGATCGTGCTTGCGATCGGCGTCGTCCTTCTGGCGGCGGCCGCCGTTCTGAATCTGATGCTCGGCAAGCATTCCTGATCGATCAAAACAAATCAGAGACGCGTTTTGCGCGTCTCTTTTTTGTTGCCTTATACCTGAAAGTGCGATCGGAATTCATCCGCTATGCGCTGTGCCGTGAGCAAAAAGTCATCGTCCGCATCGATCTGTACGTCGCAGAACCCTTCATAAATGCCATGTCGTTGTTCGTACAGGCGCGCAAGCGCACCTTCGCCCTGCGAAAGCGGACGCCCGTCTGTGTCGAGTTTGTCGAGCGATCGTCTGATATAGTAGATCCGGCTGTTTTCGCGCAAAACCGAGCGATTCTGTTCGCTCAGCACGGTGCCGCCGCCCGTTGCGATCACGCTGCCCCATACGGAAGACAGATCGCGCACGACCTGCGCTTCGATTGCACGGAACGCCGCTTCGCCCCGCGAGCGAAACAACGACTCGATCGTGCCGCCGATGCGTCGCTCGGCCTCCTCGTCGGTCGAGGCGATCGGACGGTTCAGAAGCGCGGAAACGTGCCGCGCGACGCTCGTCTTTCCGCAGCCGGGCATGCCGATCAGAACGATATTCGTATTTGTATAGCGCTGCTGCGCCTTGCTGATCGTGAGAATCGCACGGTACAGTGATTCGACCGCCTGCTTCCTATCCTTCGGAACGTTTGCGCAAAGCCGCGCAAGCATAGCCGCCTCGCGGTCCGGGTCGAATGCGCCGCGATGGTTTTCGCGTTTCCACGCGCCGATTGCTTCCACAACATCCATGCGTTCCGAAAATGCCGCGACGATCCGATCATCGATCGCGTCGAGTTGTTTCCGGTATTCGTTCAGCATACGGTTTCCTCCAGATACAGATCATACAGCGTGAGCGCCGCAACTGCCTCGATCACGGGAACGGCGCGAACGGCAATGCATGCGTCATGCCGTCCTTCGATCGTCAGTGTCGTTTGCACGCCGGCAGACAGACAAAGCGTTTTCTGCGGCAGCGCTATGCTGGCGGCGGGCTTTACGGCAACCGTGAAGACGATCGGCATGCCGGTGCTGATCCCGCCGATGATGCCGCCGTGCCGGTTCGTTTCGGTTTTGATCTCACCGTCCCGCTTTAGGTATGCGTCGTTGTGCGCGCTGCCGCGCATGCGCGCGGACTCGAATCCGCTGCCGAATGCAACGCCGCGAACCGCGGGAACGGCAAACAGCAGCGAGGAGAGACGACTGTCGATCCCGTCAAACAGCGGGGTGCCGTAACCCTTCGGAAAGCCGGTCACGATGCATTCGATCACGGCGCCGACGGAATCCCGCTCTTGCTGCACGCGCTCAATAAGCGACTGCATATCTCTGCCCTTTTCATCGTTGAGCACGGGGAAGGGCTTGCTTTGCAGTGCCTGAAAGGATTCCGGATCGGGTGAAACCGGATCGAACGGTTCATCCTGCACGTCGCCGACCGAAAGCAGATGCGCGGCGATCCGCACGCCGAGCGATGAGAGCGCCTGATATGCGATCCCGCCTGCGACGCAGTATGCCGCCGTCATGCGCCCCGAAAAATGTCCGCCGCCGCGCAGATCGATTCCGTCGCCGAACCGCCAGCGCGCGGGCAGGTCGATCTGCGACGGTCGAGGCGTATCCGAAAAGCGGTCATAGGGCTTGGAATCATAATTCGTATTTTCGATCACGGCGCAAAAAACGCTACCGTCCGTTATGCCGTTTGAAAGACCGGAACGGACCAGAATGCGGTCCGTTTCCGTTCTCGACGTCGAGCCGACGCCGTGACCCGGCGCGCGACGCGACAGGAATCCCTGCAATGCATCGACGTCGATGTGCAGACCGCGCGGCAGTCCGTCAAGCGCAATGCCGATTTCCGGTTCATGCGAACCGCCGGACACGGTAAGCCGCAGCGTATGACCCCATTCAGATTGCATCGATGATCCCTCCGAGTGATTGAAAATCTTTGAAAAATGCAGGATACGATTTTTGCACGCATTCCGCATGTGACAGCTTGACCGGCGCCGCGGAACAACCGCTCATCAGAGCCGCCGCCATGACCATGCGATGATCCGGCGGAACGTTCGTCGTGCCGCCGCGAACGGAGCCGCTTCCGTGGATCACGATCGTATCGCTACGCTCGGTCTCGAAATCCGCGCCGAGATTGCCGAGGAGCATCGTGAGAGCGGCAAAACGGTCGCTTTCCTTGTATCGCAAACGATCGAGTCGATAGAGCACGGAATCGCCTTGTGAGGCACATGCGAGCGCGGCAAGCACGGGCACGAGATCCGGCGCTTCGCTTCCGCTGCATTTGAACCCGCGAAGCGTGCCGCGCGATGCCGTGACGGACGAACCGTCCGTCTGTACGTGCGCGCCGCATTGTTCCAGCACGTCAAGGATCCGCCGATCGGGTTGATCGCTCTGCAAATCAAGTCCCGTCACCGTGACCGAGCCGCACATCGCGCCGAAGATCAGCATTGCGGCTGCGCACGACCAATCGCCCTCGACCGGACGGTCGCATACCTTTGCGGTCTGTCCGCCGATGATCCGAAATCCGTTTTCGATATGCTGCAAGAAAACGCCGTGTTCGCGCAGCATGCGCTCGGTCAGCGCAACGTATCCCGCGGATTGCAGCGGCGACGTCCGGCACAGCGTGCTGTCTCCCGAAAGGAAGGGGAGCGTCATGCACAGACCGCTGAAAAACTGTGAGCTGACGTCGCCCGAAAGCGCATACGCGCCGCTGCGCAATGTGCCGCGTGCGCTAATCGGCAGAGACTCTCCGTCAATGTGCGCGCCGTGTGCGTTCAGTTCCTTCAAAAGCGGCAGGATCGGACGTGCCTTCAATGCGTCGGTGCCGGTAAAGTCCGCGCCGCCGAACAGCAGGGAAACCGAAAGCAGAAACCGAAGAGAAGCGCCGCAATCGCCGCAGTCGAGAACCTGATCCGTGCCGAGACGGGACAGACAGTCCGCAGTCGTTCGGACGTCGGAGCACGCATCCACCGGATGATCGATGCGACCTGCGATGCGGTTCAGAATAAGACGGCGGTGCAGTGCGGACTTCGACGGCGGCGCCGTGACCGTACCGTGACAGCGTTCTGCAAAAACGATCATACATGCTCCTTTCTGCTCCGGATGCGTCCGAGCACGACCGACAGAACGAGCAGGGCGGCGAGAAAGGGCGTAAGCGCGCCGAATACGCTTCCGCTTGTCGAAAGCAGCACGACGCGGATCGCGTTCGTTTCCAGAAGATTTCGAAGGATCAGACCGAGTACGACAGGCGCGACCGGATAATCAAAGCGCTTCATCACGAAACCGAGAAAGCCGAAGCCGGTCATCAGCAGCACATCGTAGACGTTGGCATTGACGGCATAGGCGCCGACCATGCATAAAACCAGAATGATCGGCATCAAAAGTCCCTTCGGAATGCGAAGCACCCGCACGAACAACCGGATGCCGGTCAGACCGAACAGAAGCAGAAACAGCGCGGCGAGGATCAGTGCGGCGAGAATCAGCAAAAATAGATCGGGTCGCGCGTTCTGCAGGGAAAGATGCGAAACGCCGCGCATCGAAAGTGCGCCGAGCAGTACGGCGGTGATCGCGTCTCCCGGCACGCCGAGCGATAGCATCGGAATCAGCGCGCCGCCGATCGCCGCGTTGTTCGCGGTTTCCGGCGCGATCAACCCTTCGATCGCGCCTTGCCCGAACGGTACCTCGTTTTTGCGCACGGTGCGTTTTGCAGCGTCATATCCGAGCAGCGCCGCCATATCGCCGCCCGCGCCGGGCAGCGCGCCGACAAAGATGCCGAGCACGGAGGACAGAAGCATCAGCGGCAGGTGTTTCCAAACGGTACGGATCGGCGGAACGATGCGCTTCGGCACGTTCTGTTCAACCGCAGGCGCGTCGATCGAGAGCTGATACAGCGCTTCGCCTGCGCCGAACAGACCGATCATGGCGACGATGAACCCGATCCCGCCGTCCAGATACCGCACGCCGAATGTAAAGCGGTTGACGGAAAACTGCGAGGTGTTGCCGACACACCCGAGAAACAGACCGATCGCGGCGCCCAAAAGCCCTTTGGTCATGTGTCCGCGTGATACGCTTCCCACGAGCAGCAGCGCGAGAACGCCGAGCAGCAGATAGTCGACCGAGCGGAACAGAGAAGAGACCTTTGCGATCTGCGGCGTCAAAAACGCAAGCGCCAGAATGCCGAGGATCGTACCGATAAAAGACTGGATGCATGCGAGCCACATCGCTTCCGCCGCCTTGCCCTTTTGCGCAAGCGGATACCCGTCAAAACCGGTCGCCACGGCGGCAGGCGCACCCGGAATGTTCAAAAGGATCGCAGAGCGGGATCCGCCGTACACCACGCCGACGAACACACCCATGATCAGCGCGATCGCAGGCATTTCGGACCAGGTATAAGTCAAAGAAACAAGCAGGGAGACGGCCATTGTGCCGGACAATCCGGGGATCGCGCCGATGTATACGCCTAAAAACGTTCCGAGCGCCGCGGGGAACAGCACTTCGGGACGGATGAGAAGCTGCAATACGGAGATCAGATCCTGCATAGGCACCTCACGGCAGCGGCACGCGCAGCAGCACCGCAAAAACAAGGTAGATCGCGCCGGTCGTCACAAACGCAGTGATCAGCGATGCGAGCAGACGCTGACGCAGGATCACAAAGCATGCGAAGAACAGAAAGACGGGGCAGACGATCCAAAGCGGAACGTGCAGCAGCAGCGAAGCACAGACGCCGCACAAAAGCAGCATGATCAGCAGCACGGTCGAGAGCGAGCCGCGCGGCGCGTGCGGCGCGGAACGAAAGACGAAGATCGTGTTGAGCACGGCAAACAGCACAAACAGCACGGAAACGATCAGCGGGAACGTGCCGGCGTTTGCGCCGTCCGTTCGCAACTGCAACACAACGGAGGCGGCACAGGCGGACACGCCTGCCGCAAGCAGAAGAAGCGCAAAGATACGCTCGCCTATGGAATTGTTCGGCTTCACGGTCATTCGACGTTCAGCGCCTTCAGGGATGCTTCCCGCCACGCTTCAATGTACGCGTTCGCTTCATCGCCGCAGAGCCCCAGCGGATCGACGTAAAGCGTCTGCAACAAGGCCTGATAGGTTTCTTCCTGATATGCCTTTAAGAAGGCGTCAGAAAGCGTTTCACGCACCGCCTGTTCGGTTCCCTTTTTTACAAAAACGCCGTAGAAAGGACCCCAGGGGAGAAACTCGGAAAACGCGGGATCATAGTCCGTGATCGGAGGAACATCGGGAAATGCTTCGACCGGCGCATCACTGAACATGCAGAGATAGCGAAGCTTGCCTTCGCGGCACGCTTCGATGCCGGCCTGCAGTTTGGATACGGTTACGTCGCATTCGCCGTTCAGCACGGCGTTGCGCGCCGTTGCGTCGCTGTCATAGGGGATCTCCGAAAACGTCGCGCCGGTGACCGATTCGATAAACCGCGCGACCGTCCACGGCAGACCGCCCTTTGCGGTCGTGGCGAGGCGGATCGTGCCCGGCGCGGCAAGCGCCTGTTCGATCAGCGAAGCGAAGTCGGCATATTCGGAATCCGCGCGCACGGTGACGCCGACCGTTTCGCTGCCGACGAGCAGCACGCAGTCGAAATCGCGATAGGTCAGATCGGACAGCCCG
>ONMC01000130.1 GCA_900318745.1 uncultured Eubacteriales bacterium | reverse complement strand
CAAAGAGGGTCTGATCCGTTCCGACGAGACCGTTACGGTCATTTCCACCGGCAGCGGCTTGAAGGACGTCAACAACGCGCTGAAAGCCGCAGGCGAGCCGTTCCTCTGCGAGCCGGATATCCGGGTGCTCGAGGCAAGCGGACGCATTCGATAACAGAAGCGTCACAATCAGCAAAACAGCAATGTCATTCTGAGCCGCAGGCAAAGACTCTTTGAACACAGAGCCGATCGGCAGGTCTTTTCGTTCAGAGGTCCTTTGAAGCGCTGCGTCTCGGGATGACATTTGTTTTATGCCGCACGGCTTTTGTTTCGGCTATTGAAACATGGCTGAAATCATATTATAATGGATTCGATTTTGAAGGGATGGGTATGATCATGCTGCATTCATTTTTTGTAAAGTATGTGGACGAGCCTCGTCTGCTGGCGATCTATGCGTTTTTCGCGTTTGTGCTGACCGCGATCCTGCTCCGCGTCAATTTCCGGTTCCTGCCGGTCGATCACGGCAGGGTGAACGCGGTCGACGGCGAGCTTTCGAAAGGCAAGACGCGCGGCGTCGGTTTTGTGATGATGCTGTGTTTCGCGGTGTGCATCGCGCTGTTTCTGCCGTTTCGCGTCGAAAGCGCGATCTATGCGCTGATCCTGATCGCGGAAATGCTCAGCGGCTATCTGGACGATGCATCGAAGATCCCATGGTCGGATTATAAGAAGGGGCTCATTGACTTTGTGCTGTCCGTTGGCGTCGGTATCGTATTCGTGCTGTTCAATCCGAGCACGATCGCGTTCGGTTCGCACGTGGTGACGCTGCCCCGGACCGTGTATGCGATCCTTGCAACGATCCTTGTCTGGATGGCGATCAATGCCGTCAACTGCACGGACGGTGTGGACGGGCTTTCGAGTTCGGTCGGCATCGTTTCGATCGCAAGCATGCTCCTGATCTATCGCGCATCGTTTGAGGTCGAATACATGGGCTTCGGCATGCTGTTCATCGCCGTGCTTGCCGCATATCTGCTGTTCAACGCAAGCCCGTCAAGTCAGCTTATGGGCGACGCCGGTTCGCGTCCGCTCGGCATTCTTCTAGCGCTGCTCGCCATGAAATCCGGACATCCGCTGTGCTTTTTGCTGCTGTGCGCGGTGTTCATTCTCGACGGCATCACGGGGCTTGTAAAGATCTTTCTGAAGCGGTTTTTCCGTATCAGCATTCTGAAAAACATACGCACGCCGCTGCATGACGAGGTGCGCAAAAACCGCGGATGGTCCGATCCGCAGGTGGTGATCCGCTTTGCGATCATCCAGATCCTGTTCTCCGTGATCTGGTATATCACAACGCTCTGATCCTCATAAAAAACAGACATTCCGGGTATTCTGCCCGGAATGTTTTTTTCTGTATTCTCTTCGGCACGCATCGCTTGCTGACGATGCATGCGCCGCATTCGGATCGTCACTTTTTGCTGCAGATCCATTCCTTTCCTTCCCGCCTGACGATACAGCTCAGCCGCTCGCTGTCCGGTTCGTAATCCGATCGGACCGTCGACGTATATGCTTCCTTTCCGTCCTTTCGTTCCCACTCGGAAACACAGACGCAATACCGACCTGTCTCGTACAGCGTAGCCAGATACGCCGGTTCTTCCCCGTCTCCGGAAATCCGAACCGCGACGATCGCGTGGCATACCGGCTCCATCTGCTCGAACCGAAGATCCCCGATCCCCGCAAGCGCGGGCAAATCGGCTTCATCGACGTTCCAGTATGGCTCATAAGCCGCATACAGGTCCTCGTCGATATAGTAGTAAACAAACGCGTCGTAGTCGGGCGACTCGAATCCCCACGGATGCGTATGACCGATCTCGCGCCATTCTGCCGGGATCATCCCGGACGCTTCCAGCGCGTCCATGACAGCCGTTCGCAGTTCTTGCTGCTCTTTTGACTCGAAGCACGCCGTCGTCAGAGCAAGCAGCAGCGCAAGCGCGATGCAGCAGCAGATGATGCGAACCGATGGTAACCGCTTTTTTATCATAAGTCCATCCAAAATCACGCAGCGGGAGCCGAACGCCCCCGCTGCAATGGTTGAATTGTCTTACAGATTGAACTGCTTGCTGATCAGATCGACGATCTCTGCGCCGATGCGCTTCTGCGCTTCGACGGTCGTTGCGCCGATGTGCGGCGTGCAGGAGACCATCGGATGGCTGTACAGCGCGGAGTTGGTGGCCGGTTCGACCGCCCAGACGTCCAGACCCGCTGCACGGACCTTGCCGGATTCGAGTGCCGCGAGGAGCGCGTCCTCATCGAGGTTCTTGCCGCGGCTGGTGTTGATGATGACGACGCCGTCCTTCATCTTTGCGATCGTTTCCGCGTTGATCAGCGCGCCGCCGTCGACTGCCGGCGCATGGACGCTGACGAAGTCCGCCTGTGCGAGCAGCTCGTCCATCTCAACGTACGGAATGCCGAGTTCTTCTTCGATGCCCGGAACGTGGAAGATATCATATGCAACGACGTTCATGCCGAGCGCCTTCGCCATCTTGCCGAGCGCCTGACCGATGCGGCCGAAACCGACGATACCGAGGGTCTTACCCTGCAGCTCGATGCCCTTTGCGTAAGCTTTCTTCTCCCACTTGCCTTCGCGCATGGTGTGACCTGCAATCGAGAGGAAGCGCGCGCATGCGAACATGTGACCGAGCGCAAGCTCTGCAACCGACTGCGACGATGCGCGCGGCGTGTTCTTAACGATGAGGCCCTTGCTCTCCGCGTACTTGACGTCGATGTTGTCCACGCCGACGCCGCCGCGGATGATCATCTTCAGACGACCCGCTTCGACTGCCGCGTCGATGATCGGCTCGCGAACCTTCGTTGCGGAACGAACGACGATCACGTCGTAGTTTGCAAGTTCCTTTTTGAGATCTTCCGGCTCATAGAACTGGGAAACGACCTCGCAGCCTTTTGCTTCGAGCGCAGCGATGGCGCTCTTGTCCATACCGTCAGATGCTAAAATACGTACCATAATTCGTCTCCTTATGCGTTTTCCGCTTCATACTTTTTGAGGAACTCGACCAGCGCTTCCACGCCCTCTTTCGGCATGGCGTTGTAGATGGATGCGCGCAGACCGCCGACGCTCTTGTGACCCTTGAGGTTGTCATAACCTGCGGCCTTTGTGGCAGCGACCACCTCGGCATCAAGCTCTGCGCTCTCTGTTACGAACGGGATGTTCATCAGTGAGCGGTCCTTTGCTACGACTGTTCCCTTGAACATCTTGGAGGAATCGAGGAAGTCATACATGACCTTTGCCTTCTCCTCGTTGCGCTTTGCCATGGCTTCGAGGCCGCCGTTTTTCAGCAGGTACTTGAAGACCTTACCGCAGACGTAGATCGCCCAGCAGTTCGGCGTGTTGTACATGGAGCCGTTGTTCGCATGCGTGTCATAGCGCAGATAGACCGGCGTCTTGGGATCGATGTCCTCGCGGATGAGGTCCTCGCGGATGATGACGATCGCGAGACCCGCGGGACCGACGTTCTTCTGAACGCCGCCGTAGATTATGCCGTAGTCGGACACGTTGCAGGGCTTCGAAAGGAACATCGAGCTCTGGTCGGACACAAGGATCTTGCCCTTCGTGTTCGGGAGGGTCGGATACGTCGTGCCGTGGATCGTTTCGTTCTCGCAGATGTAGACATAGTCCGCATCCTCGTCGATCGGCAGGTCGGAGCAGTCCGGAACGTAGCTGTAATTGCGGTCTTCGCTGGACGCGATGACGTTGACTTTGCCGTACTTCTTGGCTTCCGCCGCCGCCTTCTTGGACCAGTTACCGGTGACAATGTAGTCGAACACGCCGTTCTTGCAGAGATTCAGCGGGATCGCAGCGAACTGCAGCGTTGCGCCGCCCTGGATGAACAGGACCTTGTAGTTGTCCGGGATGTTCATCAGCGTGCGAAGATCCGCTTCCGCTTCGTCGATGATCTGCTGATAGACCTTGCTGCGATGCGACATTTCCATGACGCACATGCCGCTGCCCCTGTAATTCATCATTTCGTCCCGGATCTCTTCGAGCACCTCAACGGGCATCGTCGCGGGACCTGCGGAGAAATTGTAAACGCGATCGTACTTCATTTGCATACTCCTTTTTTCTTCTCGGCAAAATGCCGTATTTTTACAATATCATTGTAGCCCATTCGATTCGGAAAAGCAACCGAAAGACGGTCGATTTGCGAATATATTTTTTCCGTTCCGCTGCGGTGTTCCGTTTGCCCTTTGCATAAAAAAACCGCCGCCCAACGGCGACGGTGATTTGCATTATGCGTCGAAAACGCCGAGTATCACGATACCGATCACGGCTGTTGCGATCGATACGTAATGCTTCCAGG
>ONMC01000156.1 GCA_900318745.1 uncultured Eubacteriales bacterium | reverse complement strand
AGAACACGAACAGCGCGGCGGTCGGACCGGTGCTTGAGAAGCCCGATTTGATCATGGTCGCCACGTCGTCGAACGTGTAGCGGCCGAGCAGCACCAGGATCCCCGCAAGGATCGCAGGGAAAACGATGAACGCGATCGCCGGCTGCATCTTGCTCTTGAACAGCATGACGACGATCGCAGCGATCGTCAGCAGCCCCAGAATACCGACGAAGACGTCGGTCTGCATGAAGGCCCAGACGGATGCGAAGAAGTTACCCATAATACCCCCTTTATTCTCTCATCTTGGTATGAAACGATCCCGGGAAGATTGCCTTTCCGGGATCAGCATGATCCGTTATTCCAGCGTGAACGGCTTGATTTTGCGCACGGCATCGAGGATCGTGCCGTCACGTGCTTCGAGCACGGCAACGACCTTGTCTTCCCATTGGAGATCGTCGGGTCTGCCGACGAGCGAATACGCCTTTTCCTTGAGCGATTCGATGCTCACATGCGGGATCCCCGCGTTGTCGAGGCACTCGATCAGATCCGGACGGTTCGGATTGACCGCGATGCCGTAATCGGTGACGAGCACGTCAACGCAGTCTCCGGGCGTGGTGACGGTCACGACATGCTCGCAGACCGTTGCCATTCTGCCGCGGATCAGCGGCGTGACGATGATGCAGCACTTGCTGCCCGCCGCGGTATCCGGATGTCCGCCGGGCGCGCCGCGCAGCACGCCGTCCGAGCCCGTCAGCACGTTGACGTTGAATCCGGTGTCGATCTCCAGCGCCGCGAGCACGACGAAGTCGAGCTTGTTGACGAACGCGCCCTTGTTCGCGGGGTTCGCGTACTGGCTCGCGCTCATTTCAAAGTGGTTCGGCGTCTGATGGATGGAGTTGACCGCATCCAGATCAAAGTCCTGCACGTCGATGACCTTGCCGACCTTGCCCTTTTTCAAAAGCTCAACCATCGGACCGCAGATGCCGCCGATCGCCCAGCCCATTTTGATGCCGCGCTCGTCCATGTATTTTTCGAGGAACAGGTTCGCCGCAAGCGACGGACCGCCGACGCCGGTCTGGAACGAGAAGCCATCCTTGAAGTACGGGGTGGAAGCGATGACTTTCGCAACATTTTCCGCCATCATCAGATCGCGCGGATTCTGCGAAATGCGCGCCGCTGCCGACGCGATCTTCTTCGGATTGCCGATCGAGTCCACAACGACGACCGCATCTACGTCGATCGCCTCCACAGACGCCGGCATGTTCGGGAAGTCGACGAGGCAGTCGGTTACGACCACGACATGGTCCGCATACTTTGCGTCCGTCATGGCATAGCCCATCGAGCCGCAGTTGGATTTTCCGCCGATGCCGCGGCAGTTGCCGACGCAGTCGCTCGTCGGCGCCGCAACGAATGCGATGTCGATGTGCACTTCGCCCGCCTCGATCGCACGCGGACGGCCGCCGTGGCTTCTGACGATCGCAGGGGTCTTCAGCTTGCCAGCCGAAACGACCTCGCCGATCCTTCCGCGGATACCGCTCGTCTGAATGCCGACGACCTTGCCCTGTTCGATATACTCCGCCACCGGATCGTGCGCCGCGCCGAGGCTCGTCGCCGCGATCGTGAGGTTGTCGAGACCGAGTTCCTCGATCGCCGCTTTCATGACCATGTTGACCACGAAATCGCCGTCGCGCAGATGGTGATGGAACGAGAACGTCATGCCGCTCTTTGCGCCGCACTGACGAAGCGCGTCCGCCAGCGTTTCCACCAGCTTGCTCTCCTGCGGCTTTTCATAACGGCGCGTGCACGGCGAGGCCTTTTTGAGATACTTGCCGTCCATGTAGTTCTTTCCCTGATAAACCTCTTTGCCGTTTACGAGCAGTTCGTCCGGGATATCTCTTCCGACGTAATTCTTCATACCAGATCCCCCTCATATAACCCGCACGCACGGGCAAGCTTCAAGGTACGCTCCGCACCGGGAATGAATGCGATGTCGATCATCTTGCCGTCCACGGTAAATACGCCGACGCCCTGCGCGCTTTGTTCGCGGTATGCGCGGACGATCTTTTCCGCCTGGAGGATCTCCTTTTCGGTCGGCGCAAACAGCTCGTGCACGAGCCGGATCTGCTTCGGGTTGATCAGGCTCTTGCCGTCGAAGCCCATCGCCTTGTTCTGCCGCACTTCCGCTTCATAGCCCGCCATATCGTCGAGGTTTGTAAAGACCGTATCAAAGCACTGCACGCCCGCCGCACGCGCTGCGATCAGCATCTGACCGCGCGCCACGAGCATATCGATGCCGTCCGGCTGGGGTTTTGTCTGCATACATTTTCTGAAATCGCCGCCGGAAATTGCAACGCCGAACATGCGATCGCTTGCCGCGCAGATCTCGTATGCGTTCATGATGCCCTTCGGGCTTTCGAGCGCCGCCATCAGCAGCGTTCTGCCGACTTCCACGCCGAACTCCTTCTCCGCCGCTTCGACCGCCGCCTCAACGGTACGCACGTCCTGCGCGCTCTCGCACTTTGCGATACGGATGCCGTCCGCGCCGCCGGCTACGCACACGCGGATGTCTTCCTGCCAATGCGGGGTGTCGAGACCGTTGATGCGCACGATGACCTCGGTGTCGCCGTAGTCGATCGTCTTCAGCGCATGATACAGCGAAAAGCGAGCCGCATCCTTCTGGTTCTCGGCAACCGCATCCTCAAGATCAAGCATGATGCTGTCGCAGCCGTAAATGTACGCGTCCTTAATGAGGCCGGGCTTCTGCGCGTTCATGAACATCATCGTTCTGCGCAGACGGAACCGTTCCGGTTTCGGTCTCGGGATCATTGCACGGCACCTCCCCAGGGGATGTTCTTTTCGGATGCGTCACAGCTTCTGAATACCGCACATTCCACGCGCGCTTTCAGCGTGCAGTCAAGCGCGCCTTTGTCCACAACGTTAATCTTGACGCTCTTGACGTCCAGACGGTTCAACGTATCCAGCACGGTCTCGCGGATCTGCCGTCCGTACTGATTCATCACGCTCGAGGTCAACGTCAGCTCGATCTTTCCGTCGCCGGGTTCGACCGAAACAAGCGCGTCGCTGGATTCCACCGTACCGGCGATCGCCGGCTTCTGAACTACCATGTACCATTCCTCCTTTTCGCGGACGCTGCCGCATTCTATGATTTATCATACCACGCGGATGCGCATTCGGTAAAGCCCTCTTTTCATGTTTTTGTCCGTTTTTTTCAAAAGCAAAGGCCCGCCGAAGCGGGCCTTTGCTGTTGTTTATTCCGTGTGCTTACTGCAGTTCCTTCTGCGCTCTCGCGTAGCGATAGATCGCGATCAGAGCGTTGCGCGCCTTGATGTTGTCCGGGATCGCATTCAGCGCCGTGT
>ONMC01000062.1 GCA_900318745.1 uncultured Eubacteriales bacterium | reverse complement strand
AACATCGGAAGACGGGGGCTGCCGAACTCCGGCTTGCCGTGATGCGACAGGATCATGTGCTCCAAAAGCATTGCGGTCTTCGGCGAGATCATCGTGATTTCCGCCGCCGAGGCGATCATCGCCATACCGACGTTGATGTGTCCCAAAAGCTGTCCCTCGTTCGTGTATGCGCCCGCGATGCCGAGCGTGTTCGCGTCGAGCTCTTTGAGCTTTCCGATGTCGTGCAGGATCGCGCCGGCAAAGAGCAAATCCTTATGCAGGCTCGGATACAGCTCCGCAATGCGCTGGGCAAGGTGCAGGACCGAAGCCGTGTGGTGCAGCAGTCCGCCGCGCGTCGCGTGATGCAGCTTGACACCCGCGGGGAACAGCAAAAGCTGTTCGCGGTTTTCGCGCAGAAGGTACTGCACGATCCGCTTGAGATCCTCGTTCTGAAACGCCGCGGCGACGTCGTACAGCTCATCGTACATGTCCTGCGGATCGAACGGCGCGCAGGGGATGATAGCGCTCATATCGACGCGGTCGTCGGGCGTGACCTTGCGGATCCGATCGATCTTGAACTGCTCGGTATCCTTCCATACCTGCACGGTCCCGCGCACCTTGACGACGTCGTTCGCGTCGTATTCGCCGTATGTCAGGCGCGAATAGTTCCACAGCTTTGCCACGCATTCGCCGTCGGAATCCGCAAGCACCATATCAAGATACTCGCTGCCCTTCACGTCCGTGCGCACGGCGGCGCTTTTGACGAGGCAGAACCCCTCGGTCGTGCCGTACGCGTCTTTGATCAATCGCATTTTTCCCATGGTAAATCCCTCCTGATGCATTCAGTATAGCAGAACACGGCGGAAATTTCCACCATGCATTGTGAAATTTCGAAACATATGGTATACTGTTTTGTCGAAACGGACGGAGAAACCAAACATGCACAACGAATCATTTGACAGCATCATCATCGGCGCAGGGCACGCCGGCATCGAAGCCGCGCTGGCCTGTTCGCGCATGGGTCTTAACACGCTTCTTCTGACGCTCAACCTCGACAGCATCGGCATGATGCCCTGCAACCCCGCGATCGGCGGCACCGGCAAGGGGCATCTGGTGCGCGAGCTCGACGCGATGGGCGGCGAAATGGGGCTTGCCGCCGACGACACGCTGATCCAGATGCGCATGCTCAACACGTCAAAGGGTCCCGCGGTGCATTCTCTGCGCGCGCAAATGGACAAGCGCCGCTATCACGAGCGCATGAAGCGCACGCTCGAACGGCAGCAGAACCTCACGATCCTGCAGAACGAGGTCACCGGGATCCTGACCGAAAACGGGCGCGTTTCGGGTGTTCGGACCGACGAGGGCTTTACTTACGGCTGCCGTGCGGTCGTGCTGTGCAGCGGCGTTTACCTCAAAAGCCGGATCCTGATCGGCGAGTGGTCCAGACTTTGCGGACCGTCGGGACTGACGCGAAGCGAAGGTCTGTCCGACGCGCTGCGATCGCTCGGCATTCCGCTGCAGCGGTTCAAAACCGGCACGCCCGCGCGCGTGAAAAAGGGATCGCTGGATCTCGACAAAATGGAGATCCAGTACGGCGACGAGCCGACACCCGCATTTTCGTTTCTGAACGGCGAACTGCATCTGAAGCAGGATCCCTGCTATCTGACCTATACGAATCAAAAAACGCACGACATCATTCTGAAAAACCTCGACCGCTCGCCGATGTACGCGGGACGCATCCATGCCACCGGCACGCGCTACTGCCCTTCGATCGAGGACAAGATCGTGCGGTTTCCGGACCACGACCGGCACCAGATCTTTATCGAACCCGAAGGCAGAACGACCGAGGAAATGTACGTGCAGGGCATGAGCACATCGCTGCCCGCGGACGTGCAGGTCGACATGCTGCACACGATGCCGGGATTGGAGCACTGCGAGATCATGCGGCTCGGCTACGCGATCGAATACGACTGCCTGAAGCCGAACGTGCTCGATCGGAAACTTATGGTCAGGTCGATCCCCGGTCTGTTCACGGCGGGACAGGTCAACGGTTCGAGCGGCTACGAGGAAGCGGCGGCGCAGGGCTTTTACGCCGGCGTCAACGCCGCGCTGTACGTGAAGGAAGAGGAACCGTTCCTGCTCGACCGCAGCGACGCCTACATCGGCGTGCTGGTCGACGAGCTCGCCACCAAGGGCACGCCGGAGCCGTTCCGCATGATGACGAGCCGGTGCGAATACCGGCTGCTGCTTCGGCAGGACAACGCCGACCTGCGCCTGACCGAGCGCGCAAGACGGCTGGGACTCATATCCGACGCGCGTTATCGCCGCCTGGTCGAAAAGCGGGAAGGCATTGCCGAAACGATGGCGCGGCTCGGCACGCATGTGCCGCCCACCGACGCACTGCGCGCCTATCTCGAATCGGTCGGCGAGAGCGTGCCGCAAAGCGGCGCGAAGCTGTTCGACTTGCTGAAGCGTCCCAACGTGCGCTATACGGGACTGCTCGGTCTGTTCGACTGTTTGGAACCGGTCGACCGCGAGGTCGAGGAGCAGGTCGAGGTCATGGCGCATTACGACGGATATATCGAAAAACAGACCGAGCAGGTGCGGCGCTTCCGCGCAATGGAAACGATGCCGCTGCCGCAGTCGTTCGACTATATGACGCTCGACGGTCTGCGGCTTGAGGCGCGGCAGAAGCTGAACGCCGCAAAGCCCGAGAATCTCGGACAGGCGTCGCGCATTTCCGGCGTTTCGCCGGCCGACGTCGCCGTGCTGCTGGTCTTTTTGAAGCGAGGTTTTTGAATGCGTGATTTGCTGAAACAACACATCCCGAACATCACGGAGGAAGCATGCGACAAATTTGTCGCATATTATGAGCTGCTGATCGATTGGAACACGCGCATGAATCTGACGGCGATCACCGAACCGGAAGAGACGGTCAAAAAGCATTTTCTCGATTCGCTTGCGGCGCTCCCGTTCCTTCCCGAAAACGCAAGGGTCGCGGACGTCGGAACGGGCGCCGGGTTTCCGTCGATCCCGCTTCTGATCATGCGAAAGGATCTGCGCTTCACGCTCGTCGATTCGCTCAATAAGCGCATCGTGTTTTTGCAGGAAGTGCTGAAGACGCTGGGGCTTTCGGCGGAGTGCGTCCATGCGCGCGCGGAGGATTTCGGGCGCGATCCGAAGTACCGCGCCGGCTTTGATGCGGCGGTCTCGCGCGCGGTCGCTGCGCTGCCGACGCTTCTCGAACTCACCGTTCCGCTTTTGAAGGTCGGCGCAAAGGCGTATTGCTATAAGGGCGACGTCGGCGGCGAACTTGAGACGGCAAAGAGCGCGCTGCATCTTTTGCACTGCACCGCGGAGGTCATGCCGGTCGCGTCGGATTACGGCGCGCGCACGCTGGTAATATGTACCAAAAACGCACCAACGCCGTCGACCTATCCGCGCAAGGCGGGGATGCCGTCGAAAAAGCCGCTTTGACGACCGAACATCGATGGGCTGCCGTTCGGGCAGCTCTTTTTTGTGCGCCGTCCGGGCAAAAGATACGATGATTTTACATCTTTTCTCTTGAACATAAGAAAGAAAAGCAGTATGATACACTAAATAGGTATGCGGTTTCGGCATACAAGGGGGGAAACGTGTGAGCGCGACAGGATATTACAACGGAGAGATCGGACCGATCGAATCCATGCGGGTGCCGATGAACGACCGCGCGGTTTATTTCGGCGACGGCTGTTACGAGGCGGGGCTTGCGGTCAACGGAAGGCTGTTCCGCCGAGACGCGCATTTCGACCGGTTCTATCGCAGTCTTGCCGGACTGCGCATTCCGTTTGCGCTTTCGCGCGAAGCGCTGCAAAGGGAGATCGATCGCTGTCTTGCCGCCAGCGGCGAGCCGTACGCCTCGGTCTACTGGCAGGTCTCGCGCGGAACGGACGCACGGCATCACACGTTCCCGGACGAAACGGTCAGCCCGAACCTTCTGATCACGGTTTCGCCGAAAGCGCCGGATCTTTCGGGCGCGCCGATGAAGCTGCTGACCGTGCCGGACGTGCGCTTTTTCATGTGCAATGTCAAGACGCTGAACCTGATCCCGAACATCCTTGCGATCCAGCAGGCGAAGGAGGCGGGCGCAGACGAAGCGGTGCTGCACCGCGACGGCGTTGTGACGGAGGGTTCGCATACCAACATTCATATCATCCGGGACGGCGCGCTGTTCACGCATCCGCTTGACCGGCTGATCCTGCCGGGCGTGACCCGCGGCGTGCTGCTGGAGCTGTGCAGGGCGCAGGGCATCGCGGTTTATGAGACGCCGTTTACGATCGATGAAATGAAGCGTGCGGACGAGGTGCTGATCACGTCGAGCATCCTGGGCATTCACCGCGCGAGCATGATCGACGGCGCGCCGGTTGAGAACCGGGCGGACGCGCTGTATCGCGCGCTGGTTTCGGCATATCGGGATTGTTTTTGCGGGGAAATGCGGATATGAAGCGGATCGGGGCAGAAGATAACCGGTCGCTTTGGTATTTGTTCCTCACCGCGGCGCTTCCGGTCTTCGCATGCGCGCTGTCCGCGGCGTTCGTCGCGCTGTGCTTCGTTTACAGCCGGGTGCGTCCGTTTGTCACGATCGAGCTCGGCGAGGAGTCGCCGGACGTCGAGGCGTTTCTGTGCGGAGAGTATGCGGATGCGGCATTCATCGCCGCGCCGAAGGTGCGGTACCGCGCGGCGGGCGCATACCCGCTTCGCGTGTTTGCAAACGGGCGCAGCGTACTGACGTATCTGCGCGTAACGGACACGCAGGCGCCGCGTGCGGAGGGCACGGAAACGACCGTTGCGCTCGGACAGGTGCTGACGCCGGACAAGCTGATCAAAAACCTGCGCGACGAGAGCGTCGTCAGGGTCGCATACGCATCGGCGCCGGACTTTGACGCGATCGGCGATTACGAGACCGTCGTTGTACTGGAGGATGCGAGCAAAAACCGCACGCGCGTTCCGGTGACGGTACATGTGAGAACCGTTCGCGACGAAGTCGTGATCGAAGCGGGCGAGCCGGTCCCCGCGGCGGATGCGTTTCTGATCGGAACGTACGGAACGGTCGACATGGAGCCGATCGATCCCGCCGTTTCGCGCGAGCCGGGCGAGTATCCGGTTCGGATCACGGCGGACGGGATCGAGGCGCAAAGCCGCCTCGTCGTGCGCGATACCGTGCCGCCGAACGCCCGCGGCATCACTTGCATCGCAGCGCCGGGCGAACCGGTCACGGCGGACATGCTCGTGACCGATCTGACGGACGAAACGGACGTTGCGGCGGTATTTGCGGGCGAGCCGGATCCGCAGAGTCTGGAACCGCAGACGGTTGAGGTATTGCTCACCGACCGCGGCGGAAACGAAACGCGCGTCCATGCGACGCTGCTGTTTTCGAGCGTGAAGCCGGTCGGGATCGAGGCGCGCCGCACGCCGATGGCGGTGTCCGAACTGCTGGAGGACGGAAGCTATACCGAGGCGTCGATGGACGTCACGTTTATTCCGAGCGAACCGGGACTGCACGTGCTTGCGGTCGCGATCGACGGCGTGCGCAATCTTGCGCTGGTCGACGTGCGCGATACGACGCCGCCGGAGCTTGCGCCGTCAAAAGAGGCGCATTATCTGAACACGCCGGTCGAAGCGGGTGCGCTCGTGACCGTTTCGGACATGAGCGAAACGACCTGCAGCTTTCTCTCAGAGCCGGATTGGTCGAAGGACACGCAGGACGTTTCGATCGCCGCAGTCGACGCGTTCGGCAACGGCAGCGAGCTGACGTTTTCACTGACGCTTGTGCCGGACGTCGAGCCGCCGCTTTTGTACGGCGTGCACGACCGGTACTGCTATCGCGACGAGCCGGTGGCGTACTTCTTTGAGGTTTCCGCATGGGATGCGTGCGACGGCGCGGTCGAGGTCGCGGTCGACGCGTCGCAGGTCGATATCTCGCACATCGGCGGTTATTATGTCACGTACAGCGCGACGGACAAGGCGGGCAATACGGCGACGAAGCGCGTCATATTCAACGTGGTCCCGCCGACGGTCGACGACGCGCGTGCGCAGGAGGTCGCGGAGCAGATTCTGGAGAAGATCCTGACGGACGGTATGACGCTGCCCGAACAGGTGGAAGCGATCTACAATTACGTGTTTTATCATGTGCGGTACAGTTCGCACTCGAACAAACAGGACTGGCGCAGCGAGGCGGTGCGCGGGCTGACGAAGGGCAGAGGCGACTGCTTCACGGCGTACGCGGCGGCGCGACTGCTGCTCGAGCACACGGACGCACAACTGTACAGCGTGCAGCGCAGCGGACCGAACACGCACCATTACTGGCTGCTCGTCAACGCCGGAACGGGCTGGTATCATTTCGACGCCTGCCGCGCGTGGACGGGAAAGAAGCGCTGCTTTATGTGGACGGACGCGCAGACGCGCAGGGTCAGCAAAACGTACTGGCAGTATGACAAGACGCTGTACCCGCCGGTCGCGACCGAGCCGTACAACGGAGGAAACTGAGATGAAATCGGTTCTTGCATATCTGAAGCAGCGGGTCGAAACGGGCCCCGAACGCGCGATGTTTATCGATGAAACGGAAACGCTGACGGCAGGGGACGTCGCGGCGCGCTCCGATTCGATCGGTTCGGCGCTGATCCGCCGCGGCGCGGTTCGCGAGCCGGTACCCGTCTTTATGCGGCGCAGCGGCGCGATGATCGCGGCATTTTTCGGCGTGTGGAAGGCGAACTGCTGTTACGTGCCGATCGACGCGGAAATGGGAGAAAGCCGCATCCGGTCGATCCTTTCACGCGTGGAACCGCGGTTTGCGATCGCGGACGAAACCGGAGCGGCGATGCTCGAACGTCTCGGCTTTGCGGGCGAAACGCTTGACGCCGACGCGCTGACGCGCGAAGCGGCGGACGAGGCGGCGCTCCGGCGCGCGGAGGAAACGATGCTCGACGTCGATCCCGCATATCTGGTGTTCACCAGCGGCTCGACCGGCGCGCCCAAGGGCGTGGTCGGATGCCATCGCGCGGTGCTTGACTATGCGGCGCAGATCACGGACGCGCTGAAGGTCCGCGACGACGATGTGTTTGCGATGCAGGCGCCGCTGTATGTGGACGCGTGCCTCAAAGAGATCCTGTCCGCGCTCAGATGCGGAAGCGCTGCGGTGCTCGTGCCCAAGCGCCTCTTTATGACGCCGGTGCCGCTCGTGCGGTTTCTGAACGAACACCGCGTGACGGCGCTCTGCTGGGTCGTGCCCGCGCTGACGCTGATCTCGGCGCTGCACACGTTCGACGAGATCGTGCCGCAATATCTGCGCACCGTCGCGTTCGGCAGCGAGGTCATGCCGCCGAAGCAGCTGCGTATCTGGCAGCAGCACGTGAAGGCACGCTATCTGAATCTGTACGGACCCACGGAGTGCACGGGCATGTCGTGCTTCTATGAGGTCGACCGCGTCTTTGAGGACGGCGAACGCATTCCGATCGGACGCGCGTTCGACAATGCGGAGATCTTCCTGCTCGACGAATCCGGCAGGGAGGCGGACGAGGGCGAGATCTTCATCCGCGGAACGTCGGTCTGTCACGGATACTATCGCGACCCGGAGCGGACCGCAAAGGCGTTCGTGCAGAATCCGAAAAATCCCGACTATCCCGAAACGGTTTACCGGACCGGCGATCTCGGACGCATCAACGCGCGCGGCGAGCTGGAGTTTCTGGGACGCAGGGACGATCAGATCAAGCATATGGGACACCGCATCGAGCTCGGCGAGCTGGAGGCGGCGGCAAAGGCGGTCGAGGGCGTCGATGCGGCATGCGCCGTGTTCGATCGCGAGCGGAGCGTGCTCGGACTCGTATATACGGGCGCGATCGAGCGTTCCGCCCTGCTTACGGCGCTTCGGACGCGCGTGCCGGACTATCTGCTGCCCAAGATGAGCAGACGCGTCGACGCGCTGCCGCTCACACAAAACGGAAAAACCGACCGGAAGGCGGCGACGGTGCTGCTGTTCCGATAGGAGGAAAACATGGAAACATTGCTGGACATTTTAAAAGAACTGCATCCCGAAACGGATTTTGAAACCGAAACGGCGCTCGTCGACCGCGGCATTCTCGTCTCGTTTGACATCGTCATGCTGATCACGCGCATCGAAGAGGAGTTCGACGTCGTGATCCCCGCAAAGGACATCGTTCCCGAGCATTTTAACAGCGCAAAGGCGCTGTACGCGCTGATCGAGCGGCTTTCGGAGCAGGACGACTGATGCTGTTCACTTCGTGGGCGTTTCTTCTGTTTCTGGCGGTACTGGTGCCTCTGTACTATCTCGTGCCGAAACGGGTACAATGGATCGTGCTTCTGCTCGCGAACGCGGCGTTCGTCGCGTATGCGGGCGTTCGCGGCGCGGTCTTTTTGGTCGTGACGATCGTTTCGACGTACCTTGCGGCGATCGGGATCGACGCGCTGTTCGCAAAACAGAAAGAAAAGATCGCCGCCATGAAGGCGACGCACACGAAGGAGGAACGCAAAAAAGCGCGGCTCGGCTTTGAGAAAAAGCGCCGGGCGGTGCTGATCCTGTGTCTTCTGGTCAACGTCGGCATCCTGTTCGTGCTCAAGTACGGCGCGGCGATCGGACGGCTCTCTGCGGCATGGTTTTCGACGCCGGCGTTCGGCGCGGACCTGACGCTCACGATGGGCATTTCGTTCTACACGTTCTCGTCGATCGGGTATCTTCTGGACGTGCACCGCGAAACGATCCGGGCGGAGAAAAACCCCTTTAAGCTCGCGCTGTTCATTTCGTTCTTCCCGCTTCTGGTGCAGGGACCGATCAGCCGCTTCGAGGGGCTCGGCAGGGAACTGTGCGCGCCGCACGACTTTTCTTCGGAGCGCTTTCTGTCGGGCGCGCTGCGCATCGCGTGGGGATATTGGAAAAAACTGATCGTCGCCGACCGGCTGCTGGTCGCGGTCAAAGCGCTGTGCGCGCGGCCGGACGTCTATCGCGGCGGGTTCGTGTTTCTGGAAATGATGCTGTACGCCGCGTGCCTTTACGCGGACTTCACGGGCGGCATCGACATCACGATCGGCATCGGCGAGTGGTTCGGCGTGACGGTCGAGGAGAATTTCTTCCGTCCGTATTTTTCGAAGAGCATTTCGGAATACTGGCGGCGCTGGCACATCACGCTCGGCGAATGGTTCAAGCGATACGTGTACTATCCGCTGTCGGTGTCCAAACCGATGCGCACGCTCTC
>ONMC01000041.1 GCA_900318745.1 uncultured Eubacteriales bacterium | reverse complement strand
TGGAAAATGAGCCATGCGGCAGTTTCTCTCTGTCGGAAGAAAGAGTTTATCCGATTACGCGCGTGAAGCACGAAGAACTGCACAGCGGGCATGTAAGCAAGGTCCTTGCTTCCCTGACTGATCGAGAAAAGTGTTTGCTGGTCACCGGCGGCGGCTATCCTTTGCGGGCGTACAATCAGGTCATGGGCGCGGCGGGGCGCACTTGCACATCGCTGCTCAAAAAAGGCGTTCCGAATATTGTCCTGTCCGACGGCCCCGCCGGGTTAAATGTAGTTCCGAAAGCGGCGATCCAAAAGAGCGGTCTGCCCGGTTATCCGGATGGGCTTCCGGAGGATTGGCGTTGGGGTTGGCTGAAGAACACCGAGGGCTTTCTGAAGCGGTTTATGGGAAAAGGGATTCCCGTTTACCGATACATGACCGCATGGCCCAGCGAAACGGTGCTGGCACAGAGCTTCGATACAGAACTCATGGAAGAAGTGGGCAGGTCAGTCGGGCGCGAAATGAAAGAAATCGGCGTTTCGGTGTGGCTTGCACCGGGGCTGAACATTCATCGGAATCCGCTTTGCGGGCGCAACTTTGAGTATTATTCCGAAGACCCGATCGTTTCCGGAAAGATGGCGGCCGCCGTCACCCGCGGTGTTCAGTCCATGGGCGGCGTCGGCGTCAGCATCAAGCACTTCTGCTGCAACAATCAAGAAGACAACCGGATGCGTGTCTCGGCAAACGTCTCCGAACGGGCTTTGAGAGAAATCTACCTGCGCGGTTTCGAAATCGCGATTCAGGAAGGCAAGCCGTGGACGGTTATGTCCTCCTACAATCGCGTCAACGGAAAGTATGTCTGCAACACAGAAGAACTCTTGACCAGCGTACTGCGGGACGAATGGAACTTTAAGGGACTTGTCATGAGCGACTGGAATGCAACCGATCAATGCTCGTATGCGGAAGCAATCCATGCGGGCAACGATCTGATCATGCCCGGCACAAAGGAAGTTGCAAAAACGCTGTACAATGACTTGAAAGCGGGAAAGCTCGACCGCGCTGCGCTGAACCGTTCTGCCGTGCGGGTACTTGAGATGATTTTTGCAAGCGAGACCTGCAAGGACTTTCGGTAAGAGAGGAAACGAATGAGCATCAACATCAACCGAAACGCGCAAACAACGCCAACCGATTTTTCGTGGCAGGAGGGTATGGGCAATTGCCATGCCTATTTGCTGCATCGAACGGATGTTCTGGAACACATCAAGCTCGTGCATGATGAATTGGGGATCAAACGTATCCGCTGTCACGGTGTGTTGGACGACGATATGCTGACTTATCAGCGGATGAGTGATTGCAAAATGTTCAAGAGCGTACCCGGCAATCAAAAGATCGAGGAGATCAACTTCCGGCAAGTCGGGCACATCTATGATAATCTGCTTTCCGTCGGTGTGCGCCCGTTCGTGGAACTGTCGTTTATGCCGTCCGCGCTCGCAAGCGGCAAAAAGCTCGGTCTTCGCTACGCGCCGAACATCACCATGCCAAAGTCGCTTTCCGCATGGTCGGACTATATCAAACGCTTCGTCCGTTTTTTGATCGACCGCTACGGAAAAGAAGAAGTGGAGCAGTGGTATTTCGAGGTCTGGAACGAGCCGGATCTCGGATGCTTCTTTGCCGGAAAGCAAAAGGACTATTTTCAACTGTATGAAGCCACCGCACGGGCGATCAAGGAGGTCGATCCGTTGATCCGCGTGGGCGGTCCGTCCACCAGCGCGTGCAAGTGGCTGCCGGAGTTTCTGACCTATTGCGAGCAGAACCGTGTTCCCTGCGACTTTGTTTCCACACACCATTATCCGGGCGACGCATTCGGCAATTTCATCAATTTCAATAACATCAAGCATATGTTCTCTGCGTCGCAGCGGGCGGTGAAAGAGCATCGGAAACTGTCCGAAACGATGACGGATATGTTCTTTCTGCCAGAGGACGCGAAGCGTTGGGACAAAGGCGCGCTTGCTAAAATGGATCGGGAAGCCAAAGCAAAGGTCGGTTCGCGTCCGCTTCTGATCACCGAATGGAACTCTATGGCGGTGTTCGGTTCGCCGGTGCATGACGAGAAGTATTCCGCGGCGTTTGCAGTCAAATCCTGTCTCGACCTTGACAATACGCTTGCCGCCTATATGTTCTGGTGCTGCTCCGATCTCTTTGAGGAACAGTTCATGCTGCCGCGTCCGTTTGTAGGTTCCTTCGGCGTCGTCAGCAACGACGGCATCCCCAAGCCGAACTTTTGGGGCTTTCGGATGCTGTCCAAGCTGTATCCGAACCGCCTTGCTCTGCCCGAAGCGTGCGAGATCGACTGCGGTGCATTTACAGATGGGCGGAACGTACAGATCCTGCTCACGCCGCAGAGCGGAGATTATTTTGAAAACAAGCGACATGAAGTAGAACTGTCCCTTGATTTTGCCGCATCGGATGTGACCGTACAGCGAATTGACGACGACCATTGCAACCCCAAGCGTCTTTGGAAAGAGATGGGATCGCCGGACAATCTGACCCGCGACGAAGTCGCTTCGATCAGGGAACGGTCAAAGCTCACGGAAGAACCGCTGCCGTTTGCAGCCGAAAACGGAAAAACCGTCATCCGCCTGTCTCTTTCAACCAACGACGTCGCTCTGATTACGGCGCATGCGTAAAGAGCGACTATGCCGAATCCGTTTCTGCCCTTAACCGAATACATTCCCGATGGCGAACCCCATGTGTTCGGTGATCGGGTGTACCTGTACGGCAGCCACGACGCCGCAAACAGCACCCGCTTCTGCACCGAAGATTATGCGGTTTGGTCGGCGCCGGTGAACGATCTTTCCGACTGGACTTGTCACGGCGTTTCTTTCCGCAAGGAACAGGACCCGCGAAGCCGGGGTGGGAAACTTGTCGATTTTTATGCGCCCGACTGCGTGCAGGGCAATGACGGACGGTATTATCTGTATTACTTTGCGGCAGGTCCCAATACCGCGCCGTTCGGCCCGATGAGCGTTGCGGTGTCCGATCGCCCCGAAGGGCCGTTTTCGTATCTCGGCGATATCCGCTATGCGGACGGAACGCCGGTGCTCAAATATCTGACCAACGACCCCGCCGTACTGAACGATAACGGGCGCATCCGGCTCTATTACGGCTGGGGACTCGGTCGGGATTTTCGGAATCGCACTTTGCAGCCGCTGTATCGGTTCGTGCTGTCCAAGCTCTGCAATCGTTCCGTGAAAGAGATCAAAGCGACAAAACCCTGCGTTCTCTCCTGCGCCGTCGTAGAGTTGGAGGACGATATGCTGACAGTCAAGGGCGAGCCGAAAGCAATCTTAGACAGCAAGACCACCGCGCCGAAAGGAAGCGATCTGTACCGCCATCCGTTTTACGAGGCGGCGTCGATCCGTAAATTCGGTGATCTCTATTATCTGGTCTATTCTTCCGGAGCAAACAACGAACTGGCGTATGCCACTTCCCAGTATCCGGATCATGGTTTCGTCTATCGCGGCGTGATCGTTTCCAACAGCGACTTGGGCTATCGCGGGAACACGCAGCCGAAGAACAACGCGGGAACGATCCACGGCGGCATCGAACGCATCAACGGTCAATATTACGTCTTTTATCACCGCTGCACCAACAATACGGATTTTTCCCGTCAGGCATGCGCCGAACCCATCGAAATTGAGCCGGACGGCACGATCCGTCAGGTCGAAATCACCACGCAGGGCATGGATGGCAAATCTCTGCCCGGCGTCGGAACCTATCCCGCCGCGCTTTGCTGCAACCTGATCACCCGAAAGCACATTCGCCTCGGCATCGGAAAACAGCAAACGCTGCCGCGCATTACGGAACGCAAGGGCGAAACAATCCTAAAGGACTTGACAGTGGGAACGACAGTCGTGTATAAATACTTTGATCTTCGCAATACAAAGCGGATCATCGTGGAATATTGCGGAAACGCAGCGCTGTCGATCAACGGCATCCGGCTCGACGATCACGGGACTGCGCCGATCGAGGGCGGTAAACGCGAAACGCTTTGTATCGAGATTCTTTCCGGAAAGGCAGATATTTTGTCCTTCACATTGGAGGAATAAAAGATGGGTTGGATCATTGCAGCGGGGGTATTGATGGCAGCGGCAGCGGGACTTTGGATCACCATGCAGCACGGCTGTCTGCCGTTCGTTCGGCTCAACCGAAAGCCGCGCGAAGGGCAGATTCGCGTTGCGTGTGTCGGCGACAGCATCACCTACGGATACGGGATCAGAAACTGGTCATGCAACAGCTATCCGGCGCAGCTTGGACACTGGTTGGGCGACGGATATTGCGTCCAAAACTTCGGCGTCTGCGGCGCAACGGCGTCGCTGCAGGGCGATCTGCCGTATGAAAAGGAGGCCGCCTATCGGGAAAGCTTGGCGTTTCGACCGGAGATCGTCCTCCTGATGCTCGGCACCAACGACAGCAAGCCCAATAACTACAGAGGACAGGAAGCGTATGCGGAAGATATGAAACGGATCCTTGCGGCATACCGCGCGTTGCCGAGCCGCCCGCGAGTATATCTTTTGACGCCCCCGCCTGCGTTTTCCGTCAACGGCAATCCGGTGGCATTCGACATCCGAGCGGATGTGATCGAAAACGAATTGCGTCCCGCGGTCAAAGCACTTTCGAATACAGAAGAGGTTCCCTGCATCGACCTCTATGCGGTTTGTGAAAACCGTTCGGAATGGTTTTGGGACGGCGTACATCCGAATGCGGACGGGGCGAAAGGAATTACAGAAACCATAACAGCGTATTTGAAACAGGAGCAACAAGTATGAGCAGCACATCATTTCCGAACGGGTTTTTATGGGGCGCTGCGTCCGCGTCGGCGCAAATCGAAGGCGCATGGAACGAGGACGGCAGGACGCCGTCTATCTGGGATGTCGCCACGAAAAAACAGGTCAGGCACGGCGAGACCTGTCATACCGCCTGTGATCATTATCACTGCTTCCGCGAGGACGTGGCGTTGATGAAAGAGATAGGACTCAAATCCTACCGTTTTTCGATCAGTTGGTCGCGCGTCATGCCGGAAGAAGGCAAGGTCAACGAAAAAGGATTGCAGTTCTATTCCGATCTGGTCGATGCGCTGTTGAAAAACGGCATGGAGCCCATGGTAACGGTATTCCATTGGGATATGCCGATGTGGGTATACAAAAAAGGCGGTTGGCTTTCCGAAAGAATCGTACCGCTGTTTCGGGACTATACCAAAGTCCTGGTAGACGCGCTGTCTGATCGTGTCAAGTGGTGGATGACGGTCAATGAGCCGGGCTGCTTTATCATGAACGGCTATCTGCAGGGCGTACACGCGCCGTTTAAGCGCAATTATCTTGCTCTTTCCAAACTTACCCGCAACTGTATGCTGGCGCATGCCGAAGCGGTCAAGACAATCCGGCAGTATGCGAAGCAAAAGCCGATGGTCGGCGCGGCTTTTTCGACCGGCGCGTATGTGCCGAAGACAGATTCGGTCGAAGATATAGAAGCGGCGCGGAAAAAGAGCGTGGAAATCGGCAACGGGCTGATGGCGAACCGCTGGTGGATGGATCCCATGATCCTCGGGAAACCGGTCAAGGCATACGGTATTTTTTCAAGCAAGGAAAAGGATATGGCAGAGATCTGTCAGCCGCTCGACTTCATGGGACTCAACATCTATTCCTCTATGAACTACGGCGACTGGGGAGATGTGGAGCAAGCCCCGGCGGGCATCCCCCGCAATTCGCTCGGCTGGGTGATCGACGAACGGGTCATGTACTGGAATGTGCGCTTCATCTACGAGCGTTACGGGCTGCCCATTATGATCACGGAAAACGGTCTTGCCGCGCATGACACAATGAGCACCGATGGCAAAGTCCACGATCCGAAACGCACGGACTTCCTCTGTCGCTACCTCAAAGAACTTAAGCGCGCGATCGACGACGGCATCCCCGTACTCGGCTATCAGCATTGGTCGGTCATGGACAATTTCGAGTGGGCGGAGGGCTATGATCCGCGCTTTGGGCTCATCTATGTGGATTACGCCACCCAGAAACGGATCATCAAGGACTCCGCATGGGAATACAAAAAGATCATCGAAACGAACGGAGCTCGCTTATGAATCGGAGCGTTTTTATCGGGATCGACCTGGGCACCAGTGCGGTCAAGCTTCTGTTGGTGGACCAGCAGGGGACGGTTTTGAACACGGTGAGCCGGGAGTACCCCCTGTACTTCCCGGAGCCCGGCTGGTCCGAACAGGACCCGGCGGACTGGTGGACGGCGGTACGGGCGGGTGTCAGGGAACTAACGGCCGGCTTTGACGCTTCGAAGGTCGCGGGCATCGGCTGCAGCGGACAGATGCATGGTCTTGTGGCTCTGGATGGGAACGACAACGTGATCCGCCCTGCGATCCTTTGGAACGACGGACGTACGGCGGAGGAAACTGTGTGGCTCAACACCGCCGTGGGCAAGAGGAAGCTCAGCGACCTCACCGCCAACATCGCTTTCGCGGGTTTCACAGCGCCCAAGCTCCTCTGGATGCAGAAGCACGAACCGGACAAGTTCGCCCGCATTGCAAAGATCATGCTGCCCAAGGACTATATCAACTACATGCTTACGGGCGTCCACGCCTGCGATTTCTCCGATGCAAGCGGCATGCTGCTGCTGGACGTCAAACATCGGTGCTGGTCGAAGGAGATGCTGGATATCTGCGGCGTGAAGGAAGCTCAGATGCCGAAGCTCTTTGAAAGTTATGAAGTAATCGGCACGGTGCTTCCGGAAACCGCCGCAGAACTTGGTCTGCCAATGACCGTCAAGGTCGTCGCCGGAGCCGGCGACAACGCCGCCGCGGCGGTCGGCACCGGTGTGGTGGGCGAGGGCGGATGCAATATCAGCCTCGGCACCAGCGGCACCATCTTCATCTCTTCTAAAAATTTCGGGGTGGACCCCCACAACGCCCTCCACGCCTTCTGTCATGCGGACGGCGGCTGGCACCTCATGGACTGTATGCTTTCTGCGGCAAGCTGCAACAAGTGGTTCTGCGAGGACATCTTGGGCACTTCGGACTACGCCGCCGAGCAGGTCGACGTTTCGGACGACAGGCTGGGCGGCAATCGGGTCTTCTTCCTGCCCTATCTCATGGGCGAGCGGAGCCCCATCAACGACACGGACGCCCGTGGTATCTTCGTAGGTCTTTCTTTGGACACCGGCCGGACAGACATGGTCCAGGCGGTGCTGGAGGGCGTGGCCTTTGCCCTGCGGGACAGTCTGGAGGTAGCCAAGGCCATCGGCCTTTCCATCGACCGCAGCTTCCTCTGCGGCGGCGGCGCCAAATCTCCCCTGTGGCGGAAGATCCTGGCCAATGTCCTGAACATTTCTCTGGACATCCCCCAGACCGAGGAGGGGCCCGGCTACGGCGGAGCCATGCTGGCCATGGTGGGCACCGGGGCCTATGGGAGCGTCCAGGCCTGTGCCGACGCCCTCTGCCATGTGCGGGAGACGGTATCGCCCGATCCTGAAATCGCCGCCCGGTACGAAGCCCAATACAGAAAGTTCCGGAAGATCTATCCTACCATGAAGGAATTATTTCAAGAGATCAAATAAAGGAGATTTACCATGAAAGAGATTTTTGAGAACATCCCGGTCATCCCCTACGAGGGGCCTCAGAGTAAGAACCCCCTGGCCTTCAAGTTCTACGACGCGGACCGTATCGTCCTGGGCAAGCCCATGAAGGAGCACCTGCCCTTTGCCATGGCCTGGTGGCACAACCTGTGCGCCGGCGGCACGGACATGTTCGGCCGGGACACGGCGGACAAGTCTTTCGGGGCGGAGAAGGGCACCATGGAACACGCGAAGGCAAAGGTAGACGCGGGCTTCGAATTCATGCATAAGCTCGGCATCAAGTATTTCTGCTTCCATGATGTGGATCTCGTTCCCGAGGCGGACGATATCAACGAGACCAACCGTCGGCTCGATGAGATTTCCGACTACATCCTTGAAAAGATGCAGGGCACCGACATCAAGTGCCTCTGGGGCACGGCGAACATGTTCAGTAATCCGCGCTATATGAACGGCGCGGGCTCCTCCAACAGCGCGAACGTGTTCTGCTTCGCCGCGGCTCAGATCAAAAAGGCGCTCGATCTGACCGTCAAGCTCGGCGGCAGAGGGTACGTCTTCTGGGGCGGCAGAGAGGGGTACGAGACCCTGCTCAACACCGACGTGAAGTTCGAGCAGGAAAACATTGCAAAGCTTATGCACCTCGCCGTAGAGTACGGCCGGAGCATCGGCTTCACCGGCGACTTCTACATCGAGCCCAAGCCCAAAGAGCCCATGAAGCACCAGTACGATTTCGACGCGGCTACGGCCATCGGGTTCCTTAGGCAGTACGGCCTCGACAAGGATTTCAAGATGAACATCGAGGCGAACCACGCCACGCTGGCCGGGCACACCTTCCAGCATGACCTTCGCATCAGCGCCATCAATGGGATGCTGGGCAGTATCGACGCCAACCAAGGCGACCTCTTGCTGGGCTGGGATACGGACGAATTCCCGTTCAACGTCTATGAAGCGACCATGTGCATGTATGAGGTGCTGAAGGCGGGAGGATTGACCGGCGGCTTTAACTTTGACGCCAAGACCCGCCGCCCCTCCTACACTGCGGAGGACATGTTCCACGCATATATCCTCGGCATGGACACCTTCGCCCTGGGCCTTCTCAAGGCCGCGGCCCTCATCGAGGACGGACGCATCGATCAGTTCGTTGCCGACCGCTACGCCTCCTACCGCACCGGCATCGGTGCGAAGATCCGTTCCGGCGAAGTGACCCTCCAGGAGCTGGCCGAGTACGCCGCCACCCTTGGCGCCCCCGCCCTTCCCGGCAGCGGCAGACAGGAATATCTCGAAAGCGTTGTCAATCAGATCCTGTTCAGCTGATTACAGCGTTTTTTACAGGATGAATGATACGATCAATGGTGAAGCTGCTTTGCCGGAAAGAATGCTTTCATATGCAAATCCAATCCTTTGTTGCAGGGCTGAAACTGTTGATTACACAGAGACGACATTTGAAAGGGATAGAACCGCAAAACGCCGATCATATGGGAAGTTTATAAAAACAAGATCCGCATAAAAGCGGATCTTGTTTATTTGGTTGCGGGGGAGATTTTCGTCCGTTACACAGAAGAGCACTTCCCGCTTCTCTTAGGCAGGGAAGTGCGGTTATTCCTGTGATTTCTTCGAATTATAAACAAAGCACGATGAATGCATCGTGCTATTTTACTGCTCATTTTTGATCAACATGTGAGCGAAAACAGCTGTTTCTGCTAAAACGTGGGCAGTTCAATTATAGAGAATCATACACGCGAAGCGTTATTTGTGTATGAATTAGTTTCAACAAATTGATGCATATGGAAAGTTTTTCGTGCAGAAATAATAAAGCGAGCTTGGCTGAAAAGCCATATAATACCTATACCTTGTGTGGATAGGATTCTCATGCTATAATTAATTATATGCTTTAGATACAAAGGTGGGCATTATGAAGGAATCTGAAACAAAGCTGGCTTCTTATATGCAAGAATTGAATAAACGCTTTATCATTCCTGTGAAGAATGACGTTTGAAACAAGGGAACCTGTTGAGTGGAAAGATATGATAGACGGGGGGATTAGTAGTGCAGCTAACATATTTTACAGTATCAAATTATCGAAGCATAACGAATGCGTACAAACTTAACCTTCAAAATATAACTGTTCTTGTTGGAAAGAACAACGAAGGAAAATCTAATTTAATTAGAGCCTTGAGATTAGCAATGGATATTATTCATTCTGCAGCTCGTACCGGAAGACGGGTATTCCCTTACCACTACAATTGGGTGGATGATTTTCCTTTACAATTACAAAATAGTAAAAAACTGAAAAATAAGACAACCGATTTTCGCCTTGATTTTCGTCTCAATGAAGAAGAGATTAATGAATTTCGCAAAACGATAAAATCATCTATAAACGGCGAATTGTCTATCTTTATTTGTATTGATAGAGAAGGCAACCTTCGGATTACTGTTCCGAAAAAAGGAAAAAATGCTTCAGCATTAACGACAAAAGTATGTAAGATTGAAGAGTTTATTTCCAAACATATTACCTTTCAAGTCATTCCTGCTATTAGGGCGGAATCTGATGCTTATGATATTATTAGCGATATTGTAGAAGCAGAGTTCTCATCAACGAATGATCCTGAATATAAGTCTGCTGTAGAGTATATTGAAAAGTATAGACAAAAGAAGCTTTTGGAGCTATCAAATAAAATTAAAGAACCTGTTACTCAGTTTCTTCCACAAATCAAAAGCATAAGTCTTGGTATCGAAGATAGGTATAATAATAGAAGACGCCAATTTTTGTATAATAAAAACATTGTTGTAGAGATCGACGATGGAGTGAAAACAAGGTTATCTCAAAAAGGAGATGGAGTAAAAAGCCTTGTAACAATGGCTATTCTAAGCCAAACCGACGAGAAAGATCGGATCATAATTGTAGATGAGCCGGAGAATCACCTTCATCCTGAAGCAATTCATTATTTGCGAAAAGTTTTGTATGACTTGTCTACACGCAATCAGGTAATTATAACTACCCACAATCCCATATTTGTTAATCGATGTTCCGTATCATCAAATATAATTGTTGATAGAAACGAAGCAAAACCAGCACACCGCATTGATGATGTGAGGAATGTATTAGGGGTCCAAATATCGGATAATTTGGCATATTCTGATTATGTGATTGTAGTGGAAGGCCCTAGCGACAAAGCAATCATTGATGCTGTGATACGACAGGATGCGGATTTATGCCAGTACGTAGACACAGTTCTATGCACAAGGTCGATCGGCGGAACGCATAATCTAAATGCTGAAATACTTGGATTAGAGAGATACTTATGCCATTACATGATAATACTAGATAACGATGAGGCAGGAAAAGAAGCCGGGAAAAAGGCAAGAGAACAATTAAGCATATCTTCAGATCGATTTAGGTATTTCATTAACAACGAAATGAAGGAATCCGAATTAGAAGATTTGTATGATAGCTCAGTGTACAAAGAACACCTACTTAATCGTTATCATATAGATATTAGCAATGCAATCTTTAAAGATAAACGTAAAAAATGGTCAATCCGAATCAGCGAAATAGCAAAAGCGGGCGGCCGGTTCCTAGATAAGGAAGATATTAGTAACATCAAGAAAGAAGTAGCGGAACTGGTCCTAAGAGATGGTATCCATTTAAATCAAGCCGGGCAAAAACTGGTTTCAACTATGGCAGATGAAATAAGAGAAGAAATTAAGCCGTTTGTATAATTGGTGACGATTGATAGTCATGCATTACTCTATATGGCATACACCTCAAGCGTGATAGACAGAATCATAGCGGTGGATCGGGTTTTCGGTATTCTTGAACAATGAGCGATTTTGCGATATAATATCATAGACATTTCGAATGGTGGAGACGCATATGCTTCCAACCGGATTATACGAACAAATCATCAGCAAAGCATTGGATCGCGAACTTGCCCAATCGGACAAGCGCAGTCAGACTGCACGCATCGACGAAGCGGAAGCGGCGAAGGTGCTGGCGAAGTATGTTGCGGAGATCGTTGAAAAAGGGCTTGAAAATGTCAAGGACAACGGTGGCGATCTGAATGCGCAGGTAGAGCTGGTCAATCAGATCGTATCGACGATCATCGGCGAGACAAAGGAAGCAGCGTTTGAAGGAATGTCCGTTGCCGAACGCGCGGAGCAGCTGCTTGCCCTGTTCGACACGAAAAATACAATCCATGCGGTTGATGAACGCATGGAGATCGTGCGACCGGAAACGTCAATCGCGCAAAGCTCACTGTTCACCGGCGCAGTGCATGAGCCGCAGATGTATACAGAGCTCAAAAAGGAAATCGTTTCGTGCAACCGCATAGATATGATCGTTTCATTCATCAAGTGGAGCGGTCTGCGTCTCATCATCAATGAACTAACGGAGTTTACGCAAAACGGCGGCGAGCTACGAATCATTACGACCTCTTACATGGGAGCGACCGATGTAAAAGCGATCGAGGAACTGCGCAAGCTCCCGAACACGAAAATCAAGGTCAGCTACAATACAAAGATCACACGCCTTCATGCAAAGGCATACA
>ONMC01000061.1 GCA_900318745.1 uncultured Eubacteriales bacterium | reverse complement strand
ACGGTGAAGCCCGCGTCGCGCAGCGCCTGCACGACCTCGTCGACGCGCTCATCGATGATGCCGGATACGAGGAATACGCCGCCCGGTGCGACCAGCGGACGCGCGATCGGCGCGAGCGCGATGATCACATCCGCAACGATATTCGCGGCGACCACCGGATACTGCCCCGCGATCTTCTTCTTGAGGTGCGTGTCGGACAGCACGTTGCCGATCATCACGCGATAGCCGTCCTTTCCGATGCCGTTCATGGCGGCGTTCTCATATGCGATCGACTCCGCGATCGGATCGATATCCACCGCCGTCGCTTCGACCGCGCCCAAAAGCCGTGCCGCGATCGACAGAATGCCGCTGCCGCAGCCGAGATCGAGCATCGTATCGCCTTCCTTGACGGTCTTTTCGAGAAACTCGAGGCACATGCGCGTGGTATGATGCGCGCCGGTGCCGAACGCCATGCCGGGATCGAGCTTCAGAACGATGCGATCGGTCTCCGGCTTTTCCTCCCACGACGGCAGAACCAAGAGACGCGATCCGATCTCGAGCGGTTTATAATACTTCTTCCAGTTGTTCGCCCAATCCTCGTCGTCGACCGATACGACGGTCACGAGCAGCGTTCCGAGATCGACCGGAAGATCAAGCGTTCTGAGCCGTTCGACCGCATGCTTTGCCGCCTCAACCGTCGGATGGTTTTCCGGACAGTCGGCAACATAGCCCTTTACGCACGGCGTGTCCGTGCCGATCTTTTCGCGGTCCGCAAAGTCCCAATAGAGCGCCGCTTCCTGCAAAAATGCGTATGCCTTTTCATGGCTCTCCTCGATCGACAGTCCCGTGATGCCCGCGCCGTTCAGCGCCGCGCAGACGGAATCGATTCCGGCGTCGGTCGTATAAACCGTGATTTCCAACCACTTCATAGTATTGCCCAACTCTCTCTTTTTTACATATTATAACATGCCTGCGTTTCGGGCACAAGGTCCATATACTGTGTGATGACCGAAATCAGCGCATCCGCTTTCTTCGGCGCATAGCGCGGCGAATGCGCAAGATTCATGCACGAAAACGGCTCCTCAGCGGCGTATGAGAACGGATCGTCGAAGACCTTCAGCGGGATCTGCGGTTCCGGACCGTACTGCGTCTCCATCAGTTCGGAGATAAACGACCGAAGCCGGATCGGCTGCCATCCGTGTTCCGTACGCTCGCAAAACGGCGGCAGATCGGGTCGGGAAAACGGATCGCGCACGAGCGTGAGCGCATTGATCCATCGACCCGGTTTTCCGATTCCGAGGTCCGCATGCGCATCGATATGCACGACGGAAAACGGACGCGTCAGAAGTCCGCGTTCCATACGCGTCTGCCAGAAGGGCAGCGCGCCGTCATGCGTTTGCGTGATGATTCCCGGGATCGGATGTGACTTTGAGAGTCCGAGGTGACGTTCCAGATAGTCGGTCACCGCCGCTTCATCCCACGGTTTTGCCGCATCGGAGCAAGGCCGCTCCCCCTTCTTTGCGAGCGGGCAGCAGTCGGTCAGAAAGAAATCCAGATCGAGATCCAAAACCATCATGCGTCTATTGTAGACCTCTTTCCCTCGAAAAACAAGAAATTTTCGGCGGCACGGTACGGTTTGTTCTCTGAAATAATACATTTTTGTTACATTTCGATGTTAAAATTTTCAAAACGGACAAGAATGCAGCGGAAAAGTTGTTGCGACTTTTTGAATCCTTTGCTATAATATAATTAACTTTGCGGAGGATGAGGATGAAGCCGGCTGCAATATTGGACATCGGCAGCTCGAAGGTGGTATGCCTTTCGGGCAGCGTTTTAGATAAGGGCGGCATCGTGGTACACGGTGCCGGCGTTTCGGGGTGCGAAGGATACCTTGAACAGACGTTTCCGGACAAGCAGAGCTTGCATGACGCGATCATTGATGCGATTCAGAAAGCCGAGCAGGAAGCGCGTTCAAGGATTCGTGACGTTGCGCTGACCGTGCCGGCATCGTTCTCGAAGCTCGTCCTTTCCGATGTGACCATGACCCTCGGCGATCGCGCGCGCATGGTTGAGCCTGCGGACGTCGACCGGCTGATCGAACTCTCGTTCCGCAAGATCGGCACACCGGAAGGTCACGTTCTGATGCACAGCACGCCGGTGTTCTTTCTGGTCGACGGGATCTCGTCCGCCGAAGTGCCGCAGGGCATCGTGACCGAGGAGATTTCCGGACTGATCGCGCACATGTTCGTGCAGGAGGAATACATCGCAACGATCCAGCAGGCGCTCGATGATATCGGCGTGGAGATCTCGATGTGCATCAGCGCTGCGCTCGGTGAAGCGACGATGCTGATCCCCGAAACGGAGCGCGTCCGCCCCGCCGTTCTGATCGACGTCGGATACCGGCAGACGGATATCTGCGTGATCGAAAACGCCGCGCTGACCGGACTCGCCACGATCCCGATGGGCGGCTATCAGTTTGCAAGCGATCTCGCGTTCGGACTCGATGTGACGCAGCAGTCCGCAGAGCAGGCGAAGCGCCGCTTCGTGTTTTCGCTCGATTACGGCGACAAGACGGAGATCCTTCGTTCCGAGACCGAATCCAAGCGCGTTGCAAACAGCACGATCGCCTACATCATCGAAGCGCGCGCAAACGATCTCGCAGCGAACATTCGCGAAGAGCTCGATCGCATGCAGGTCAACCTCGAATCCCGTCCGGTCGTCTATCTGTCCGGCGGCGGGATCCTGATGATGCGCGGCTCGCTCGACTTTTTGAAGAAGGCGCTGGGCTTTCCGATCAAGCGGGACATGCCGTGGACGCCGCGTCTGTCTTCGCCCAACTACTGCAGTGCGTTCGGCGCACTGAACTTCGTCCTTCGCGCAAACCGTGCCGCAGACGACCGTCCGCAGGAAACGGCGCCGGACGAAACAAGTTTCTGGCAGAAATTGAAGGATTTCTTCACGAAATAAAGATTCACGAAAATGAACAAAGGGGGAACCACCATCCATGTTTGAAAACAATGCAGAAACCACCAACTTTGCACAGATCCGTGTCGTCGGTGTCGGCGGTGCGGGATGCAACGCGGTCAACCGTATGGTGCAATACGGTCTTCAGGGCGTGGAATTCATCGCCGTCAATACAGACAAACAGGCGCTCCAGCTCTCCGCAGGTCAGAAGAAGATCCAGATCGGCGAAAAGCTGACCAAGGGACTCGGCGCAGGTGCGGATCCCGAAATCGGACGCAAAGCCGCGGAAGAAAGCCGCGACACCATTTGCGAAGCGCTGAAGGGCAGCGATATGATCTTTATCACCGCAGGTATGGGCGGCGGTACCGGCACCGGCGCGGCAGCGGTCATCGCGGAATGCGCGAAGGAACTCGGCATTCTGACCGTCGGCGTCGTCACCAAGCCGTTTACGTTTGAAGGACGCGTTCGCATGCGCAACGCCGAACAGGGCATTCAGAACCTCAAGCCCGCGGTCGACACGCTGATCACGATCCCGAACGACAAGCTGATCGCACTGGTCGGCAAATCCTCTCTTCCCGATGCGCTGCGCGTGGCGGACGATGTGCTTCGTCAGGGCATCCAGGGCATTTCCGATCTGATCGCCGTCCCGGCCATGATCAACCTCGACTTTGCGGACGTCAAGACGATCATGAAGGAAAAAGGCATGGCACACATGGGCATCGGCTCTGCGGTCGGCGAGAAGCGCGCAAGCGAAGCGGCGCGTCAGGCAGTCGAAAGCCCGCTGCTTGAGACCTCGATCAAGGGTGCAAAGGGCATTTTGATGAACATCACCGGCGGCAGCGATCTGTCTCTGCTGGAAGTCAACGAAGCGGCGGAGATCATCGCAGAGAATGCGGATCCCGAAGCGAACATCATCTTCGGTGCGGACATCGACGAAAGCATGGGCGATGCACTGCGCATCACCGTCATCGCGACCGGCTTCGATCGCGTCGAGCCCGAAAAGGCGAACGATCTGCAGATGGGCGGCGCACCGAGACGCAGCTTTGTCGACGCTCGTCCGTTCGGTACGCCGATGCAGCAGACGGCTCCCGTTTCCGCGCAGAACGCGTTCTCCGCAAGAACCTATGCGGATCCGCTCGAAAAGCCCGATCCCGCAATCGGCGCGCCGGAGCGCAAGCCGGAACCGCAGCAACCGCTGTACCGTGATCCGTCTGCGGACCTGCGCAAGGATTACAACGAACGTCCCGCCAACAAGCTCGACATTCCCGCGTTCCTTCGCAAATAAGAAACCGAGCGGGCAGATGAATCGCTTCATCTGCCCGTTTTTTTCTTATTCAGATAACAAACCAAAGAATGATCGATGCGCCCAAAAGTCCGAGTCCGAGCCAGGGCGGACGTTTGCGGTTCGCGTAGTTCAGCGGTGAACACAGCAGCAGCGCGATATCATACAGCGCAATCACGAAAGGATGCGGTGACGGCAGCGAAAGCAGCGGCACATGCGTGACTTCCGTGACGGATTTCAAAAACAGCAGCGCGCCGTACGCCGGATAGGACAGGATCGCCGCGACATGCGGCGCAATGCCGTACAGAAGCACCGCCGGAAATCCGAACAGCAGCACGATCGGCATCGTCGGGATCAGCAGGACCGAAAGCGGGATCGACACCCATGCAAGCGATCCGAAGGAATTCGCATGGATCGGCAGCATGCCTACCGTTGCCGCTGCCGCCGACGTCAGCGCCGTAACGATACGCGACGCGGAAAGACGCCTGAACGGTTTCCGGAATGCTCCGGCAAACAGCGTCATGCCGCCGGCTGCTGCAAAGGAGAGTCGGAATCCGACCTCGAATACGCTGTTCGGATCGACCAGAACGGTGCACGCCATCGCGAAGCAGAGAACGGATGCGCGATCGACCTGCCGATCCCTCAAACGCGAAAGGCGGATGCCGAGCAGCATGAACGCGGCGCGCAGAACGGATGCGGAAAAGCCGGTGATTGCACAGAAGAACAGGCAGAACAGCGCGGTCGCCGCAACGGTAAGCCAGCGCTTTTCGGAGCGTACCAAGCGCTCAAACGCACCTACGAGCAGCATCACATGCAGACCCGAAACCGCAAACAGGTGCAGAAGTCCCGTATCGGCGTAGCGGGCGATCTCCCCCGTTTCCATCGCGCTGCGATCCCCGAGCAGGATCCCTCTCGCCGCGGCGGCGCGATCCAGAAACAGCGCATCCGCATTGGCGCCGAGGTTCGCGCGCAGGTTTTCAAGGAACGGGATATTAGGAAGCGCCGCAGGAAGCAGCACGGTGCGAACGAGCACAAAGAACATCACAAGCGGAAGCAGAAAGAACGCGCTGCGCCGTCTGAACAGAAAGACGGATATCGGGATCAACAGTGCGCAAAGCGCAAGCAGGATCCATTCCGGCACAAACCGCCAAAGGATCGCCGCCATCACTGCGCCTGCCGCCGCTCCCGCCATCGGGCGGCTGTGAAATTTGATCAGCCGTAGGTCCATACGAAAAGTATAACAAGTTTCGGATCGAAACGCAACCACACAACGCGATAAACAGGAGGCAGGCAATGAACGCACTGAAGCATCTGATCGACAAAGCAAACAAGGCAGTCTTTTTGGGCGGCGCGGGTCTCAGCACCGAAAGCGGCATTCCGGATTTCCGTTCGAGCGACGGCGTTTTCAAGGCGATCAAGGCATACGGCGTACCGCCGGAAACGCTGCTCTCGATCGACTTTTTCGAGGATTATCCGGAGATTTTCTACGACTATTACAAAAAGTTCCTGATCTATCCGGACGCGCAGCCGAATAACGCACACAAAGCGCTCGCAAAACTCGAGCAGACCGGCAAGCTCAATGCGGTCGTAACGCAGAATATCGACGGTCTGCATCAGGCGGCGGGCAGCAAACACGTATGTGAACTGCACGGCAGCATCTATCGGAACCACTGCACCAGGTGCCGCAGGTTTTACTCGCTCGAGCAGATCATGCAGATGAAAGGCGTGCCGACCTGCGAATGCGGCGGCGTCATCAAGCCGGATGTTGTGCTGTACGGCGAGGGGCTCGACAATTCCGTGGTGACCGACGCGATCAAGAGCATTCGCGAAGCGGACACGATGATCGTCGGCGGCACATCGCTTGATCTTTTTCATTTGCTTTAACTAATGAACCAGTATTATAAAGATTTGAAGGCGTCCGAGTCCGGAGCCGATTTTCTTCAATCACAGGCGTCACGGTATGATGTGACGCAGAAAGGAACTCTACCCATGAGCGAATGTACCCATGACTGCAGCAGCTGCGGCGAATCCTGCTCGGAGCGCACCGAAGCGCCCGTCGATTTTCGCGCAAAGCCTCACGCGCTTTCCTCCGTCAAGAAGGTCATCGCCGTGCTGTCCGGCAAAGGCGGCGTCGGCAAGTCCCTCGTGACCTCCCTTCTGGCGGTCAACGCAATGCGCTGCGGCGATCACGCAGCGATCCTCGACGCGGACATCACCGGCCCGTCGATCCCGAACGCGTTCGGCGTTCATGAAAAAGCGACCGGCAACGATCTCGGTCTGCTGCCCTCCCGTTCGAAGCTCGGTGTCGATATGATGTCGATCAACCTGCTTCTGGAAAACGAAACCGATCCCGTCATCTGGCGCGGACCGATCATCGCGGGAACCGTCAAACAGTTCTGGACCGACGTCATCTGGAAGGACGTTGACGTCATGTTCATCGATATGCCTCCGGGAACCGGCGACGTGCCGCTGACCGTATTCCAATCCCTGCCGATCGACGGCGTCGTCGTCGTGACCTCTCCGCAGGAGCTGGTCGGTATGGTCGTGCAGAAGGCGGTCAACATGGCGAACATGATGCACATCCCCGTGCTCGGCGTCGTTGAGAACTACAGCTATTTCGAGTGTCCCGACTGCGGCAAGCGCCACAACCTGTTCGGCGACAGCCATATCGAAAAGATCGCGGCGGAAAACGGAATCGATACCGTCTGCCGCATCCCGATCAACCCGAAACTCGCCGCCGCGTGCGACGCAGGCCTGATCGAGCTCTATGAGGGCGATTGGCTGAACGCGCTGACCGCGAAGATCGAATCGCTATGACGCACGAAGAAAAAGCCCTGCAGGCGTTTCAGAACGGCGCAAACTGCGCGCAGGCGGTCGTGCTCGCATATTGCAGCGAGCTCGGCATGGATGAAAAAACCGCTTGCCGTCTCGCCTCCTCCTTCGGCGGCGGTATCGGTCGTCTTCGCGAGGTCTGCGGCGCCGTGTCCGGCATGATGATGGTCTACGGGCTCTTGCGCGGCTACGACGACCTTCAGGATCCGGAAGCGAAAAAAGCGCACTATGCGAACGTGCAGGCGCTCGCCAGCCGCTTTCGTGAGGAAAACGGTTCGATCATCTGCAGAGAGCTCCTCGATCTGCATAAGGACGAGAACAGCGACCCGAACCCCACACCGCGCGACGCGAAGTTCTTCCACTCCCGCCCGTGCATGGGATTCGTGCAATGCGCGGCGCGCATCCTGGATGACGCGCTGAATGCAAAATAAACCGCAGAAAAGGACGGCGTAAGCCGTCCTTTTTCGTGCACCGTACAGGAAGCGAGCGCCTTTGACGCAGTGATTTTTATATAGTTTGACTTTCCGGTGCGGTATGCTATAATCGAGGCATAAGAGTTGAAAGGAGTTTTTTATGATCCCGTACAGCCAGATGGACAAGGCCGCTCTTGAAGCGGAACTCAAAACCGTCACCGAAGCGTATGAAGCCCAGAAAGCCAAGGGGCTGAAGCTCGACATGTCGCGCGGCAAGCCCGGCAAAGCGCAGCTCGATCTTTCCAACGATATGCTGAAGGTGCTCGCAGATCGCGAAGACTGCTATGATGATGCGCTCGACGTTTGCAATTACGGCAATCTGTTCGGCATTCCGTCCGCAAGAAAGCTCTTTGCAGAGCTTTTGGACGTGAAACCTTCCGAGGTCATCGTCGGCGGCAGCGCGTCGCTGCAGCTGATGTACAACCTGATTTCCACGGCGTTCACGCACGGGCTTCTGCATAGTCCCGAACCGTGGTCGAAGCGCGGCAAGGTGCGCTTCCTTTGCCCGGCGCCCGGCTATGACCGGCACTTCCGCATCACCGAGTTCTTCGGCATGGAGCTGATCCCGATCGCAATGACCGCGGAAGGTCCCGATATGGATGCGGTGCTGCAGTGGATCAAGGACCCCTCCGTTCTCGGCATCTGGTGCGTTCCGAAGTATTCGAATCCCGACGGCATCATTTACTCGAACCGCGTGATCCATGCACTCGCGTCCATGAAACCCGCAGCGCCGGACTTTGCGCTGATGTGGGACAACGCGTACTGCATCCATGAGTTTGACGGCGAGTATGTGCCGTTCCCGGACATTCTCAAGATCTGCGCCGAATACGGCAACGCGGACATGGTCTATGAATTCGCGTCCACCTCGAAGGTCACCTTCCCCGGCGCGGGCATATCCTGCATGTGCGCAAGCGAAGCGAACCTCGCGTATTTCCAGAAAACGCTCGGCGTACAGATCATCAGCTTCGACAAGGTCAATCAGCTGCGCCACGTGCGCTTCTTAAAGGATAAGGAAACGACGCTTGCGCTGATGAAGCGGCATGCCGAGATCCTGAAGCCCCGCTTTGACGCGGTGTGCAACGCGCTCGACCGCGAGATCGTTCCGCGCGGGATCGGCACGTTCAACCGTCCGAAGGGCGGCTACTTCGTCAGTCTGTATGCCATGCTGCAGACCGCAAAGCGCGCGCTGCAGCTGGTGAAGGAAGCGGGCGTAACGATGACCCCCGCCGGCGCAACCTATCCGTACGGACAGGATCCGTTCGACAGCAACATCCGCATCGCGCCGACGCTGCCGCCGGTCGAGGAACTGAACGCCGCACTCGAGGTGCTCTGTCTGTGCCTCCGTCTTGCCGCGCTCGAACAGCTGCTGAAAAACGCATAAAATCCTTTGACATCGATCCCCTGCGGTATTATAATCATTATATATAAATCACGGAGGGTGCTCGTATGGAATTGAAGGATCAGATTTTGCAGACGAAGGAACGCAAAAAGGGCTTTCTGAACGCAATGCCCGAGGACACGCGCAAGCAGATCGGGATCTACACCAAGCTGGACAAGGTTGCAAAGCGCTTTTGGATCATCATTGTTGCGTCGCTGATCATCTCCGGCGCCGTGTATCTGGTGAGCTGCTTCGTTGCAACGCAGGAAAACCGCTTCGTTGTGCATGCGATCCTTGCTGGATTGTGGGTCGTTGCGGGCATCGTTCTTGCATTCCGGATCCGGGCCCTCGCCGCACAAGGCAAGAAGGCAGTCGATCTCGGCGCTCCGGATTATGTGGAAGAGCTGAACGCGATCAATTCGAAGCTTGCCGGGCTTGAAAAAGCTGAAAAGCAGCGTCTGATCGCCGAAAAGGAAGAAGCGAAAGCAAAGGCGCGCGCAGAAGCCGCGCAGCGCAAGGCGGACGAGGCGCAGCAGCGCCAACAGGCAGTCGTGCAGGGAACGACCCCGCAGCAGCCGGTCAATCCGCCGCTGAACACCCCGGACAATCCGCCCGAGCGGCAATAAACTCCATAAGAAAAGGACTCGCGTCTGCGAGTCCTTTTTTGTTTTCATACAAGCGTCAGGTTTTTGCTGATCATATGCCCCTGATAATTCGGATCCCCCGTCACCTCTTTGATCACGCGAATCTCGGGCGGCAGGACCGGTTTCTCGTCCTTGTCGTTCAGCTGAACGTCCAGGATCGCGCGATCCGCGGAGACCGGATACGAATCGATCGTGAAGTAACGGTCGTTGTAGCGGAAGCAATAGCGACGCTTGCTGATCGAACCGTACGTCGGATCGACCTCCTCCGTCATACGGATGTATTCCTTCTGCGAAAGCAGCCGTTCGTTCTCGATACGCTCGATCTGCGAGACCGGACGCTTCTCGATATAGGAATAGGAGATCGAATTGTCCGAAACGACCTTCCTTGCTCGGCGTTCCGTGCCCTTGTTGCGCTCCTTGAGATAGGTCTGCGTAATGTTCTGCTCCACCGGTTCGTATGCCGAAAGCACGCTGTCATCCGTGAACTCGATCAGGAACTTCCGCTCGCACTGCGCCGGCGGGATCTCGCCGAGGATCGTATAGACTTCGTTCATCGCCTTGCGGATCTTATTCTCGAAATTATACGAGTTGCCGATCACGACGCGATGCTTATGGTTGCGCCAGCACAGCAGTGTCGCATCTTCCTTTTCACGCGCCTGTTCGAGCGTCTCGTAACGCGCCGCGTTGTCGTAATTATAGGCGAACTCCGCACCCTTCGACGACGACACGAGATGGATGACCGCATCGTAGCTGTCCAGAAGCTGCTTCTCGGTCACATCGAACCGCGCGATCACCTGATTGAATTCCTTTTGCGAGACGTACGCCTTATCGTCGAGCACGCCGCGATCGCAGATGATCAGGATCTTATCCTCCGGCACGAGCTTCGCGGCTTCCAGTGCAAGACGTTCTTTGTGCAGCTGCGACGATACGACGAAATACTGGAAATCGAACATGGAAAGGCAGTTGCCGAACGGCTTGATGCCGAACTGCGAGATCAGCTCCGTCGCCGCTTCCGGCACGATGAACACGCGATAGCCGATGCTCGAAAGCTCCTTCACGAGGCGCGAGGTCAGCGTCGTTTTGCCGCCTGCAGGTCCGCCGGTCAGAACGATTTTTTTGATGTTTTTCATAGCGGTTCCTTTCAAACAAGACTCGGACGAACCGAATTCATCCTTTTATACTATACCACATACCGCGATAAAATGCTACTGTTTTATGATCCGACGCGACACGTAGCGCGGCGCGCGACGATTTGACCGAAAGCCCGTATCCCGCACAGCATTTGGTGGCGTGTTTTCGTCTGCACCGCATTCTGTAGCGTTTTTTCTTTGTTGCGCGCGATGTGCATCCGGTTCATTTTTTCTTCACATTTTTGCGTTCGGGTCTTGCTATTTGACACAGTTTCCTTTATAATGTTTTCGTATAGAACTGTGGAGATATATTTTTTCATATAGCTTCACACGAGTTCAAATCAGTAAGGAGGATAAAACGAAACATGAGAAAAACCATTTCTCTGGTCCTGGCAGTCCTGATGATGCTTGTTCTGCTTCCCGCGGTCAAGCTCAACAGCGCTGTTGCGGATGCGACGACGGTAACGGATACGTTAGTTGCCAGTGCGTTTACGGCAACCAGCACTGCGTATACGGATTTCTCCGGCGTGAAATTCACTTCGGACGCTGTTTATGCCGGACAATCGGCAAAGAACGCAAACGGTTCTATTCAGCTGAGAAGCAATAACAGCAATTCCGGCATCGTGACGACTGCTTCCGGCGGAAACGTCCGTAAAATCAAGGTGATGTGGGATGATGCAACATCCAACACCGGCAACAGACAGCTGGACGTATACGGTAAAGCAACGGCATATACGGATGCCACCAATCTGTATGCCAGCGATACGCAAGGCACGCTGCTCGGCAGCATCGTGTGCGGTACCGATACCGAACTCGATATTATCGATGACTATGCATACATCGGCATGCGCTCCAAGAACGGCGCAATGTATCTTGTCAATATCGAGATCACCTGGGAAGCAGCAGGGTCCGATGAACCCACTCCCGATCCGACCGCGACGCCCGATCCGACCGCTGCTCCCGACACCACGGCAATGGAACTCGTGAACGAGCTTGCAGACGGTGACGAAGTCGTGATCTATTATCCTGCGGATAGCAAGGTCATGACCGGCGAGGATTATTTCTACAACAACAAAAAGCATGAGCTCGTTGGCGCGAATGCGACGCTCACCGACGGCGTTCTTGCGGTTCCCGCAGAAGCACTGCTGCTCACTGTCGTCAAGACAACCGGCGAGGATGGTATCACTCGCTACACCTTCAAGACGGCAGACGGAAAATTCCTTGAAGCAGACAGCACAAACGTGCAGCTCGCTGATGCGGAAGGTGCAAATACGCTGTTCCAGCTGGAGGCGGTTGACGGCGGCTTCTATATCATGTGTGACACTGCGCAGTATAACAGCAAGGCACAGTACATCGAGTATTACAGCGGCTACTTCACCGTCTACAGCATGGGCAGCAATACTGCGATCTACACCTTCCAGTTCTACGCAAAGCCCGCAGAAGAACCGACTCCTACGCCCACGGAGGAGCCCACTCCGACGCCCGAAGGTCCTGCAACCTATGTCAAGGTTACCTCTGCAGAAGATCTGACCGACGGTGCATACCTGGTGGTTGTCGACAGCAAGAAGATTGACGGCACCTACTATGCATTCAACGGCACAAGTGCTGCTTCCTTCAATAAGGTTGAGCTTGATATCGTTGACAACACGATCGAAGGCGACGACTATGCTGCGAACGAAATCGAGATCGCTGCGGTCGAAGGCGGCTACACGCTGAAGAACAGTGAAGATAAGTACCTCGGCGCTCCCAGCGGCGACGGCATTGAATTCGGCGACACCGCGGTTATTAACGGCGTTGCGCTGAATGACGATCTGACCGTTTCGATCACCCAGACCACGGACGCAAATCGCGTGCTGATCCTGAACAACAGCAATGATCAGCCCCGGTTCAAGTACTACAGAGCCAGCAACGTCGGTGAGAGAAACTATTATCTCCCCTCTCTCTACAAGAAGGTAGTAAACACTCCGGATCCCGTTGATCCCACCGGCGATACGATCGTTCTGTTCACGAACGACGTGCACTGCGGCATTGAAGACGGCTGGGGTTATGCAGGTCTTGCAAAGGTCAAGAAGGATCTCGAAGCAGCCGGCAACGAAGTCATCCTCGTTGACGCAGGCGACCACATCCAGGGCGGTCCGATCGGCACGCTTTCGCGCGGCGAATATATCATCGACATCATGAACTTTGTCGGTTACGATCTCGCAATCCCCGGCAACCATGAGTTCGATTACGGTATGGATCAGTTCCTCAATGTGATCCTTGACAAGGCAACCTATCCGTACCTCTCCGCAAACTTCATTGATCTCGTTGCAAACGCGCCGAAACTGGATGCGTACAAGATCTTCGAAGCGAACGGCAAGAAGATCGCGTTCGTCGGTCTTTCCACGCCTGAGACCTTCACCAAGTCCACGCCGACCTACTTCCAGAACGAAGCAGGCGAATACATCTACAGCTTCTGCGAAGATGAAACCGGCGAAGGCGTCTACACCGCAGCGCAGAATGCGATCAACGCGGCAAAGGCGGAAGGCGCGGATTACGTCATCGCAGTCGGTCATATGGGTATCGACGAACAGTCCAAGCCCTGGACCGCACCCGAAGTCATTGCGAATACGACCGGCCTGACCGCATTCATCGACGGTCACAGCCACAGCGTGATCAACGCAGTGGAAGTTGCAGATAAGGAAGGCAATCCTGTGCTCCACGGCCAGACCGGCACGAAGCTCGCGAATATCGGCAAACTGACGATCGCGGCGGACGGCACGATCACGATGGAACTTCTGCCCGCTCCCGAACCCGTTGAGAAGGATGCGGAAACAGACGAATACATCCAGACCATCAAAGCAGAATATGAAGTGCTGCTCAAGGAAGTTGTTGCGCATACCAATTACCTGCTGACGACGAAAGACCCGGATACCGGGGCGCGTGCGGTCCGTAACGCGGAAACCAACCTCGGCGATCTGTGTGCGGATGCATACAGAACGGTCCTCGACGCGGATATCGCATTCGTCAACGGCGGCGGCGTCCGTGCAGACATTCCGGCAGGCGACATCACATACGGTCAGATCCTCAACGTCCATCCGTTCGGCAATGCGGCATGTCTCGTAGAAGTCACGGGTCAGCAGATCCTCGACGCACTCGAGATGGGTTCCCGCAACTGCCCGGGTGAAAACGGCGGCTTCCTGCAGGTTGCAGGTCTCAAGTATGAGATCCACACCTACCTTGACGCCAACGTCACACTGGACGACAAGAACATGTGGATCGGCAACGCAGGTCTTGATGAATACCGCGTCAAGAACGTACAGGTCCTGAACAAGACGACCGGCGAATATGAACCGCTCGATCTCGAAAAGACTTATACGCTGGCTTCTCACAACTATATGCTGAAGAGCCAGGGCGACGGCTTCGGCATGTTCGGTGCGAAGAACGTCAACCTCCTTCAGGACGAAGTCAAGCTCGACAACCAGGTTCTCATTGAGTACATTCAGTCCATGGAGAACCGTGAAGTCGACGGTTATGAGAATCTCAGAGGTCAAGGCCGTATCACTATCTTCAATGAAGAGCCGGTAGAAGCCGTGCACATCTACGGTGAAGACGTCAAGTCCGGCGAAGTCACCGAAGTCGTCGACGGCAAGGAACTCTATCGCTACGACATCAAGCTCGCAGACGTTCCGGCGGACACCGAAGTTGTCGGTATCCAGACGTATGTCGAATTTGACAGCAGCGTACTGAAGTTCGTGGAAGCGAAGTCCGCACTCGAAGGTTCGACCGGCATCAATGCAGTCGGCAACAAGCTCCTGTTCGCATGGGCAGCAAACGACGAAGGCATTCATCCGGAAGACGGAACGGTCATCGTCAGCCTCTACTTCGAGCTGGCAAAGGTTGTTGCGGACGGTTATAAGACCGAAATCAAGTTCACCACGAATGCGCAGGGCGGCAAGAGCGGCTTCTCCTATGCGGCAGACGGCACCGTTGTCGAAGCCAAGAATGTGGAGACGGTCGACGGCAGCATCACGTTCGAGATGCCGAGCGAGCTCACGCTCTATGCAGAAGCATACGATGCGGCGGATGTGAAGGTCGAAGAAGACGGCGAAGTCCTCTATCGCTACGACATCAAGGTCAAGGATCTGCCCGAAGCAGGCGTACAGCTCAGCGGCGCACAGATCTTCCTGACCTATGACAAGGATGTGCTCGAATGCCGCAAGGCAGACGGCAAGGTCGAATGGCAGATCACCGACAAGGGCACAAAGCTCATGCTGGTCTGGGCATCCGACACCGCAGTCGAACTGAAGAACGGCGATGTCGTCGCAAGCGTATACTTCGCGACGCCCAGCAGAGTCCCGTTCGGCACCACGGTTGACGTAGCGTTCACGACGAACGTTCTCGGCGACGGCAGCAGCATCTCCTTCCTCGTTGCAGGCAAGGTGCTCGACATCGAAGCGACCACGGTTGACGGCAGCATCACGTTCAACGGTCTGTACGGCGACGCGAACTGCGACGGCGAAGTCACTTCTGCCGACGCGGCAGCGATCCTCCGCGCACTTGTCGGACTGGAAGAACTCTCCGCACAGGGTGCGATCAATGCGGACGTCGACGGCGACGGTGAAGTCACGGCAGCGGATGCTTCCGCGATCCTCCGTTACCTCGTCCAGC
>ONMC01000060.1 GCA_900318745.1 uncultured Eubacteriales bacterium | reverse complement strand
CTGAAACCCGATTTTTGAATATGAAAGATGCTCGTTTGTCGATTCCGCATTCTATCCGTGGTCAAGTGTTTATAAAGCTAGATCATTATATGGGTGATGGCATCTACTACAGTGAACATGAGGAATTTGAAAAGAATGCCTATATTGATATAGAAAAAGGGATTATTGCATTGGGAGACCCTTGGAGTAAAGATGTGAGTTGTGTCGAATTTGCAGAAAATGAGTTTGTATTGATCGATAGATTCAATCATCTAAAGGCAGTATTTGTAGTTGTCAAGGGGACGGTTCTTTTAGGAGGGAACTAAAATGAAAAAGAGATTCATGGCTATCTCATTAATGGTATTTCTGCTGGTTGCTTGCGATATTGTTCCATATGGTGCTCCGGAAATGGTGGATCGAACCGTCGGTTGGATATCTTCAGTAATTGATTATGAGTTTCTTCCAATAAGTTCGTTGTCGGAAAATGATCCGGTATTCTATAGTTCTCTGTTTGCAGACAGTCAGATCAGCAAGGATACCCCCATATTTGTTGATCAAAGCAAGGATGCTGCATCCATCTTGGAATATGCTTTAAAGGAAGCCTTTCAAGACAAATTCATCGATATAGGAACGAGAAAAGCAAAGAGGCATTATGAACCCGGATGGAATTGTGTCTTGTATGTAGGAGGTGGAACATGCGTAATTGTTGAGCCTGAAACTGGGCGTATCATACAATGCATCGATAAGCGAATCCAAACGGCTTTTCAGGTCACAGATGACGATGATTTTAGAGAAGGCTTTGCGCGAGTTTCGCTTGATTTGGCTTTATTATCGAAAGATGAACTACGAATCTACACTTCATTTGCTCGGAATATTGACGATCCAACACTACCAGATTCTTTCTTTGCTGAGGGAACGACCAGTGTTAACGAAGTATTTGAAGCCACAAAGAGCATTTTATATCAACGATACTCTTATGGCGTATTAAGCAGCATGGGAAAAGAGTGGAAAATCTACAATGCAAAAAAATCGAATTGCTGGCTGATCGTATCAAACAAGATCATCTTAATGCTTGACAAAGATACTGGCGAACCGCTCCTGTTTGTTACATTTTTGAACGGGAAATGTAAGGACTTGAGCGGGAGATGTTAAGCGAGTGTTGTCAAGGGGACGGTTCTCTTGACAACCCACTTGCTGTGCAAACTTTACCATGAATGCGAGTGATCAGAACACAGAAGAACCGTCCCCCTGTGTTTCAGCAATGCTCTAGCATATTTTACGCTTTCGGTGATACTAAGTTGGACGATTTAGATGAGCAGTCACAGTGTATTTATAAAGAGGTAACTAGCATGGGAATCATAAAAAGAACTTACATCAAATACATTCTCGGTATATTGTCTATATTCTGCTTTCTCTGCTGCAAAGGTTGTATTCCAATGGAGCCTTCTCCCTATGATTCCAATAATATGGAGCTTTACACAATTGCTGCTTTTAGCATACCATATGCTGATGATATGGGAACTAGTATAGCAATCATTGAAAGTGATAAGTATGGAAGAGTGTTGTTTCAAGTTCAATTTGGTTATAGCTTGTTTTACCGTGAATTATCGGATGAAAAAAACAATAATTGGTTGTATGCGTATGGAATATGTCAAAAAAGCGATCAGAAACGGACGTACTACTATGAGGATGATTGTTTCCAGATTTATAGAAATAAAGATGAATTCACTATAAAACAGCAAAATGAGCTAAAAGAATTAAATGATTGGGACCTACCCCTGATAATAGATAAAATGACTTCAAGGACAATTATTCCCTCCGGCGGGAGTAAACTAGATTCCACAGTACTTGGGCTTAACGAAGGGTTAAGTATTAGCATGCGATTGGATGATCTTTTTGCAGAAAACGAATCAATGAACAAACCGTTTGTTTTTTCAAAGTATTTAGATTGCGATCAGGAAGGGAAAAGCATTGGCGTGGTTTGGGGTTATTCAAAAAATGAAAATGATGAATTGGAGATCGAGGCATATTTCATAATGGTCGAAAAAGACTGCTTAACATCTCGAAAAGCAAGGATTGCACCAATCCATGATACGCTTCATTTTCGGAAAGAACTGAAAGCGTTCAAGAAAGAAAATGGTTGGCATTAGGTGACGGTGTCAGTGGGATGTCGAAGGGACGGTTCTCTTGACAACCCACTTGCTGTGCAAACTTTACCATGAATGCGAGTGATCAGAACACAGAAGAACCGTCCCCCTGTGTTTGAAATCGAGTAAAGGAGAAAAGGTAATGATAATACACTGTGACTATCAATTGGTTCAGGATGATTGCGCTATTCTCCTAAGCGGAGGTATGGCTTTTGAACCGGAAAGCCCTGACGATGAAGTATTCCCCATTGGAACTCCGAAATGCTGGGATGAGACGTTTTTACAGAAAGTTGATATTGAGAGTTACTCTATCTTGCATATTTGCATGAAATGTATCGAGCACGGGTGGTATAATACGGTAACAGATTATGGAAAAGTATGGAAGCTTTTCAAGGTTCCGAAAGGGGATTTCGACGGTTCATATTTTACTGACAGCGGAAAAGTCTATTTTGGAATCAAACGAGGATTTGGGGAAAAAAGCTTCCTGTCAGACACTTCACCTATCCTGCTTATGCTTCCTAAGGGATTGGATATCGATTATAACAGAATATACTCTTCATTCAGAGATAATAAGGTCGATTTCTCCGATAGTGAGCAATCGAAGCACAGTATGCATGTTTTAGCAGAAAGCATTTCGGGTGCGATAGCTCTGATTTACGGTTGGGGCAGCGGGGGTTGGCTGACGATATACGGAAAGAATATCGGGAGCATATTCGTTCAAGAAGATCTTAGAAAATGGCCTGTTGTTAATCCTGAGCTGGTTTTTCGTCGCAATCTATGGGGATGATGAATGTCGTGGGGGTGTCGTGTGTCAAGGGGATGTGTCAAGGGGGACGGTTCTGTGTTGTCAAAACAACCTTATGCGCCTTTCGGTGTTTGGAAAAACGTCGGAGGGCGTTCTTTTTTTTCGCGGTTTTGCATAGACTGCCGTGAACGGAGGAGCGTCGATGGAAATACTGAATCGGGGAGGGATAAAGATGCTGTTTTCGGACCTGAAATGCAGGGAAGTGATCAACGTGTGCACGGGCGAGCGTTACGGGAACGTGTGCGATCTGGAGTTCGATCCGTGCTGCGGGCAGATCGCCGCGATCGTTGTGCCGGGCGGGTCGAAGCTGTTCGGGCTTTTGAAATCGCGCGACGGGATGGCGATCCCGTTTTGCAAAATCAAAAAGCTCGGCGAGGATGTGATCCTGGTCGAGCTGCCGTAAATTCTGAACAATCCGTAAATTCACGGTGCGGAGGCGTCGGGCCATTTGAAATACCGGGACCGGTATGATATACTGCAATATCATGGGTTACGTGTCTGCGAAACCCACTTTGCAAGGAGGACAAGCCAATGAAATGCAGGTATTGCGGCGGTACGGACAGCAAGGTCATCGACTCTCGCCCGAATGAAGATTATTCTGCCATTCGTCGCCGTAGAGAATGCATCGGCTGCGGGCGCAGATTTACGACGTGGGAGCGCATCGAGGAGAACCCGGTTATCGTCGTCAAGCGTGACGGGCGGCGCGAGCCGTTCGAGCGCGAGAAGGTGGCGGTCGGCATCCGTAAGGCATGCGAAAAGCGCCCGATCCCGGCGGACGTGCAGAACCGGCTCGTGGACGAGATCTGCCGCGAGATCAACAACTCTCTGGAGTCCGAGGTCTCTACGGAAGCGATCGGCGAGCTCGTGATGAAAAAGCTCAAAGACGTGGACGAGGTCGCGTACGTGCGCTTTGCATCCGTCTATCGCGAATTCAAGGACTCGCAGACGTTCCTCAAGGAACTGCAGCGGCTGCTGAACGAGAAATGACGCGCGAGCAGTTTGAACGCGAATACGCAAAGATCGTCCCCGCTTTCGGCTATCGGGAAAACAAGGGCGTCGGGATCTACACGATCCCGGCGTTTTCGGCGTACCCGGAGATCGACCACGGCTTTTCGGCGCGCACGGGCGGCGTGTCGACCGGCTGCTATTCGTCGCTGAACCTCAGCTTCACGCGACCGGAGCAGCGCGAGAACGTGACGGAAAACTACCGGATCTTCTGCGACGCGGCGGGCATCCCGCTCGAAAGCATGGTTCTGGATCATTACGAGCACGGCACGACGGTGCTGCTCGTGGACCGGCTGGACTGCGGCAAAGGCTATGACAAACCGGAACTGCCGTTCTGCGACGGACTGGTTACCGATGATCCCGCGGTCACGCTGATCACGGGGCATGCGGACTGCATGGCGTTCTATTTTTACGATCCGAAGCGGCAGGCGATCGGGCTTTGCCATGCCGGCTGGCGCGGCGCGCTGAACCGCATCGGTTCGGAGGTCATCCGCATGATGCGATACGGCTGCAAGAGCGAGCCGAAGGACATCATCTGCGGCGTCGGACCGTCGATCTGCCCGAACTGCTTCGAGGTGGGCGACGACGTGGCGGACGAGTTCGAAGCCGCGTTCCCGCAGTGCGATCTTCGCGGAATGAACCGAAAAGGCAAAGCGACGGTCGACCTGTGGCGGGTCGCCGCGGCACAGTTCACGGAAAGCGGCGTGCCGGCCGAAAACATCCATCCGATGGGCGTCTGCACGTTCGAAGATACGCGGCTGTTCTCGCATCGGCGCGACAAAGGACACACCGGAGGCATGGCGGCGTTTCTGCGAATCTTGAAAAAGTCGTGAAATGTCGCAAATTCGTTGACAAGCGGTCCGGAAAAGTGTAAAATTCATAGGATTCCATTTGGATAGACTCAGGAGAACAAACATGAAAAGAAAGAAAACCATTCGAAACATCGTGATCGCGGTCGTGATCGTCGCATTGATCGCCGCCGCGATTGTTTTGGGACTGAACCTGCGCAAGGACGGTCACGGACTGAACGGCTTTGAGCGCGCACGCACCGCGGCAAGCGCACACGGCACAAGCATTTCCATGCTCGATTACGTGATGACGTTCGATACGATCGCGCAGAATTACTCGACTGCAACGCTGACCGACGAGCAGATCACCTTCCTGCAGGAAAACGCGGCGAGACAGGCGCTTCTGATCAAGATCTACGCGAAAGAAGCGAAGGAACGCGGCATCACGCTGACGGACGAAGAACAGAAGCTCTGCAAGGACAGCGCGCAGGAGCAGATCGACGCGATCGAGAAGAACTACACGGAGCAGCTCAGCAAGAGCGGCAATTTCTCGAAAGCAACGCTCGAAAAGCAGATCGCCGACTATTACGCGATGATCGGCATGACGCAGGGTCAGTACTATCGCTACTGCCTCGAACGCATCGAAGCGAACTATTACATGAACAAGCTCGAAGAGTACTACGAGACGAACGGCAACGATTTCACCGAGGAAGAACTGCAGCAGTACTACCATGATGCGGTCGAAGAGCAAATGGAAAGCTATCAGCCCGGTCAGTATTCGTCTTCGATGCAGATGTACGCATACGGCTATTCGCTGCCGCTGCCTTTCGTTCCGGAGGGATTCTTCTATGTTGACTACATCGAGGTCAGCAAGGACACGGAAGAAGAGGTCCGGGCAACCTTCAACAAGGTAATCAACGGCGGGAAAGAGGACAAGAGCAAGTTCGTGATGTTCAACGAGCAGGGCTACACGGATCCCACGGACGAGGGCATGTCGTTTGACGAGCTGCTGGAGACCAACGAGAACCGCAGCATGTTCAAGAACTTTGTGGACGGTCCGTACGCGGTCGGCGACGAAGACTACAGCTATCTGTTCGAGAACAGCGAAGTGTATGACGCGGCAAAGGCGCTTGAGATCGGTCAGATCGGCGTCTACATCCTGCCCAATAAGACCACCGACACCGAAGGCAACGAGACAGTGACCGGCTACACCGGCTACATGTTCCGCCGTGCGGAGGGCACGATGTGCGAGGAAGGCGACAGCGGCATCATCAAGCTCGACTACTATCATGCGATCCGTGACAGCATCGAATCCGGTCTGCGCCAGAACAAGTGGACGGAAGACATCACGTATACGGACGCGGTCCATGCATACAGAGGTTTTTGTCGGAACACGGCGTTTGCTGCGCCGAAACGATACGATCGGGACACAGATCCTACGAAGCGAACCTATGAAAAGAAGCGTATTTCAAAGCGCCGGATTGCGCACAGTCGGCAGCTTCATCAAAAAGAATACCGTCATGTGCATCGCCCTGGCGGCGGCGCTGATCACGGCATGCATCGTTCCGCCGGACAGCGGGTATCTTGCGTATTTCGATTACAAGACGCTGACCTGCCTGTTCTGCGTACTGGCGGTCGTCTGCGCGCTGAAAAACATCCGGTTCTTCTCTGTGCTGGCGCGCAAGGTCGTGCAGCTGTTCAGGAACACGCGGATGAGCGTGCTCGCGCTCGTGTACATCACGTTCATCGGATCCATGCTGATCGCAAACGACATGGCGCTGCTGACGTTTTTGCCGCTCGGGTTCTACGTGCTGTCGACGACGCACAAGGAAAAATACATGGCGTTCACGTTCATCATGCAGAACATCGCGGCGAACCTCGGCGGCATGCTGACGCCGTTCGGCAATCCGCAGAATCTGTATCTGTACACGAAGTTCCAGATCCCGAACCTCGAATTCATGCGGATCATGGCGCCGCCGTTCGTGTTTTCGGTCGCGCTGATCACACTGTGCTGCATCCTGTTCGTCAGACCGGAACCGCTGAAGCTCGACAGCGAACCCGTTCGCCTGCCGTTCGCAAAGACCGCGGTGTATCTTGCGCTGTTCGCGCTTGCGATCGTGATCGTGTTCCGCGGGATCCCGTACTGGATCGGTCTCGTGATCATCCCGCTGGTCCTGCTCGTCGAGGATCGCAAAGCGCTGGCGATGGTCGATTATCCGCTGCTGCTGACCTTTGTGTTCTTCTTCGTGTTCGCCGGAAATATGAGCCGGATCGAAGCGGTCCGGTCGTTCTTCTCCGGATTGCTCGAAAAGAACACGCTGATCTTCAGCGTGATCTCGTGCCAGTGCATCAGCAACGTGCCGTCCGCCGTGCTGCTCTCGCAGTTCACGACAAACTATCCGGACCTGCTGGTCGGCGTCAACATCGGCGGCGTCGGAACGCTGATCGCATCGCTCGCAAGCCTGATCACGTTCCGCGAGCATGTGAAGCACAACCCGGGCAAGACCATGCGCTACGTCGGCATGTTCTCGCTGTTCAACTTTGCGTTCCTGTTCCTGCTCGTCGGATTCATGCTTTTATGGAAGCGGATCTTCTGATCCCGCAGCAAAAAAGGACCTGCGTTTCAAAGCGCAGGTCCTTCTGTTTTTTCGGATCAGCGGTGCGAACCGGTAAGATCGCACTGACCGGCTTCGTTTGCGCCGCAGACGAGAAGCGTCCCGTCCGTTGTCAGCGCGGCAAGGTGCCGACCGGAAAACGCCGCGGCAACGACGTCGCTTCGCGCGAGGATCGCGTCATAATCGCCCGGCTGTTCGAGCCACAGCTTTACCGTACCGTCCGCCGTCAGCCCGGCAAGTCCGGATGCGGCAGCGCTCACAGAGATCATATTCTCCCATTCGGGTCCGTTCGGCGCGGACACGACGACGTGTCCGTCCTCGGTCACGCCCGCGGCATAGCTGCCGGCGGCGTCCAGCATGATCAGCGCACGGAATTCCCCGGTGAGATACGACGGGGCGGTGGCGTAAGCCGTGCCGTCGGCGCGAAGACCGAGCAGCGCGTAACCGCCGAGCGCAAGATCGCTCAATTCGGTCCATGCGTCGAAACCGGAATAGTCATGCGAGCCGAGACAGATGATCCTGCCGTCGGCACAGCGGATCGCCGTATCGAATCCGTATGCGCGGATCTCGACGGCGTTGCGCACGTCGGAGACGCCGCATTGCCCGTACTGATCGTTTCCGACGGCAAGCACAGAACCGTCTGCACACAGTCCGAGCGTATGATACGCACCGCATGCGACGGCAACGACGTCCGTCCAACCGCCGACGTCGCATTGTCCGTACTGATTGTCGCCCGAAGCGAGAACCGTGCCGTTTTCACGCAAAAGCACGGTGTGCGCGTTGCCGACGGCAATCGCATTCTGCGGAAGGGAGGAAAGAATCGCAAGGCGGCTGCTCCGCATTTCAAGGCGCGATTCGTCCATATGCCGCAATTCCTCCAGCAGGAACGCATCGTCCTTGTCGCCGTACAGGTCCGGATAGCACCGGCGCTCCGCATCCAGCAGCTGCGTCTGCACGTCCATCCCGTCCTGCCACATCCGAAGCAGCAGCGCAAGACCGGAATGCGGGTCGTCGGATGCGAGCAGCTGCTCGGCTTCTTTGAGCGCGATCTGCGTTTCCAGATCGCGCATGTCCGGATCCTGCGGATCCATGCGGATATAAGACAGCGCGGTCTCGATGTCGCCGTCGGAAAACGCCGCAAACGCAAGCGCATGCTCGCATTGCTTTTTCCGTTCCGAAGCATCGCGATAAGCGGGGATTTCCGAAAGCAGTTCGCGCGCGTCGCCGTATGCGCCGCCGTCGATCAACGCCTGCGCGCGTCCGTACAGACACGCCGCGACCCGTTCGTCCGACGGATCCGTTACGTTCAGCCCGGCAAGCAGCGCCTGCGCTTCTTCATACGAGCCCGCTTCGATCATCGCAGCGATCTGCACTTCGCGCAGGTCGGACAGGAGCAGACGTGCCTCTTCGGTATCCGACCGCGCAAGATACTTTGCCGCGCGTTCAACATTCCCGTTCTCGAGCGCCGACCGTCCGATCGACAGGCACAGCTTCGGGTACTGTGAGGCAACGATCAGCGCGGCGACGAGCAGGACCGCAAACAGCACGAGCTGAATGCGCAGCAGACGAAATGGAAAACCGGTTCGTTTTTTCTTGTTCATTTTCCGTCTCCTATGGACACGTCCAGCGTCTTTCGATAAAGATCCGCCGTAAAGAACGCGCCCTGGACCACATAAATATCGTCGATCCCGTAATGGTCGATATACTCCTTGATCGTGCCGCCTGCCTGCGCCACGGAATAGTACGTCTCATGCGGACGCACCACATGAACTTCGTCGTAATAGTTCGCCATGAACGGCGCAAACGCCATGCCCATGGAATCGCAGATCAGAAGCATCTTTCTGCCGGTATTCTGGTATGTCCGGATCATTTTCCACGGGCGCATATTGAGCCAGAGGATCGCCTGATAGCCCTGTTCGTCCGGGTTGTTCAGCGGGTATTCGGTCAGCGTATCGATGTCGTTGACGCGATAGAAGCGATAGGGAATGCCCGGTTCGACCATTTCGATGTAGTCCGTCGTATCCGGCGGGAGCAGGTCCGCAACGATCTTGTAATTGAGTCCCGTAAAGGTCCCGGGCTGCCGCGTGATGCGGTAATCCTCGAACGGAACGGCCTTGAGCCCTTGCGCCTCGATCATCGCCTGATGCAGATAGTACGCGCCGCGGATCGTCCAGTGGTGGTCCGTCTTGAGATACACGTATTCGCCCGCGCGGATGTGCGGCTCCAGAATGTCCATCGTGCGGAAGACCGAAATGCGCTCGTCGAGCAGCGGTTCGAGATAATCCTCCGCTTCGCTGACGTACGCCTTGTACTTGTCCAGAGCGGCGGAATACTGGATCACATGCTCGCTGCGCTGGGTCAGCGCAACGTACATGTGCCCGCCTTCGGGCAGCAGTGCCGCGAGACGGTTGAACTGGCTTGCGGCGTGCCGGATATGCCATTTCTGATACTTGCTGATCTGCTCCTCGCTGCCGTCATATCGGATCAGCTTGACCGCGGCGAACGACTGCTTGTCCGTATCCTTCGCCTTGTCATAATCGAGAAGCGGCGTGCGCGCCATCGACGGCGCGGGCGTGTGCGTCAGCACCGTAACCGGCTGCATCGCATCCTTGCTCGGCGCGCTTGTGCGTTCGGGAACGGGGGTGGGCGTCGGCGCGGCGCTCGATTCGGGCGTAACCGCTGCCGCATCCGTGACCTGCGGGACGTCGGAGGGCTCCGCTTCCGTCTCGTCGATCTGCGTATCCATTGCGGCGAGCTTGACCCGATCCGCGTTGGACAGCAGCGAAAGCCGGCTGTCGATCCGATCCGCGATCGCAATCCAGCGGTCGCGCCCGAAGAAACGGTCGGAGAGCCAGTTTTCGAAAGAGACCGAAAACTCGCCGGACAGCAGCGAGCGAACGCCGACCTCGGGGAACGGTTCCAGCATGCGGTTTTCCGATGCGGAATAGGTGGCTTCCTTCGGCGCGAAGAACAGCAGCATGACGCCGCAGCCCAACAGCAGCAGCATGCACCAGATCGAAACGATTAACCAGAATTTTTTCATCGTGCCGTCCTCAGAACCGGAAGTAGATAAACGGATTGTAGCTTTGCCCGATCAAAAAGATCACGCTCAGCGCCAGCAGGGCGATCGACGTCAGCCCCGCCGCGATCGAATAACCGCATGGACGCTCGCGGTCCCGCTGTTCCCAGCGCAGCGCGAGGTTCTTCAGCAGCGGCGTAGCAAGCACGATCATGCCGATCAGCGGCAGCGCGAACTTGCCGAGCAGCAGCACCAGCCGTTCGTCGATCAGCGGGATCGCGCCGAGCGCGCCGGTCTGAATGCCCAGGCCGAAGAACGCAAGAAAATGCCGCAGCATCGCGGACAGATCCTCGTAATAGAAGGTGACCATGCTGACGATGATCAGAAACATGGCGAGCACGCGCCGCACGATCTTCAGCGCGCCCTGCGGCTCCCGCTTCCAGACCGCTTTTTCGATGATCAGCATGATCCCGTGGATCAGACCCCAGATCAAAAAGTTCCAGCTCGCGCCGTGCCAGAGTCCGGTCAGCCCCCACACGATCAGCAGGTTGACGATCTGCCGCGCGGGCCCCTTGCGGTTGCCGCCGAGCGGGATGTACACGTAATCGCGGAAAAAACTGCCGAGCGAAATGTGCCAGCGCCGCCAGAAATCCGCCAGAGACGCGGCGACGTAGGGATAATTGAAGTTTTCCTTGTAGCGGAAGCCGAGCATGGCGCCGATGCCGATCGCCATGTCCGAATAGGCGGAAAAGTCAAAATAGATCTGCAAGCTGAAAAAGATCACGCTGACCCATGCGCCGACAACGGTCAGCGGACCCTGCGCTGCCGTTCCCGTTTCGAGCAGCGCGGCGCCGCAGTAATTGGCGAGAAGCACCTTCTTCGCAAGCCCCACGGTAAAGCGGCGGAAGCCGTTCAGATAGCCGTCCGTCGTGATGCGGCGGTGATCCAGCTGCTCGGCGATGTCCGCATACTGCACGATGGGACCCGCGATCAGCTGCGGGAAGCAGGAGATATACAGCAGAAGCTTGAACGGGTTGCGCTGCGCGGGCGCCTTGCCGCGATATACGTCGACGGTGTACGTCAGCGCCTGAAATGTGTAGAACGAAATGCCGATGGGCAGTACCGGCGCCTGCATCAGATCGCCCCTGCCGATCAGCGAACCGACCGTGTTGACCAGGAACGCGGCGTATTTGAAATAGAACAGAAACGAAAGACTGCCGACGACGGCGACAGCCAGGAGCAGGCGGCGCAGTCCCTTCGACAGCGAATCCTTTTGAAGCGGCAGCGCGCACAGATAATTGATCGCCGCCACCGTCAGCATCGCCAGGACCCACTTCGGCTCTCCCCACGCATAGAACAGGAGAGACACAACCAGCAGCATGTAGTTCTGATAGGTCAGACGGCGGCTGAACAGGCTCAGGACGATCACCGTTGGAAAAAACAGCAGCAGAAATGTCAATCCGGAAAAAACCATTGCATCCTCGATCGATCTCTTCGACCGGACGGTCGATCTTTCATATGTGTGCATGATACCATATCCGCCGCGACGCGGTCAAGTGCGATCTCAAAGGTATTGAATCGCGGCGATCCGTCTGCTATACTGACGGCAGAGAAGGAAAAGAGGGAACGGATATGGATACAGATCTCAGAGAGAGCAAGAAACAGCTGCGAAAAAGCGTGAGCGCGCTGCTCAAAGCGCTGCCGTCGTCGTACCGGTCGGCGGCAAGCGAACGGATCCAGGAGCGGGTCCTGTCGCTGCCGGAGTATGCCGGCGCGGAGAGCATCTTTGTGTATGTCAACATGCCGACGGAGCCGGAAACGGCCCGCATCATCGCGCAGGCGGCCGCGGACGGCAAGCGTCTGTATGTGCCGAAGTGCATCGGAAAGGGCGAAATGCTCGCGGTCCGCATCAGAAGCACGGAACAGCTCAGGCCCGGCGCATACGGCATTCCGGAACCGGTCGACTGCTCGGAAACGGTCGAACCGGAAGCGCTCGATCTGATCGTCGTGCCGTGCGTGTCCGCGTCCGCGGACGGCAGGCGCCTCGGTCACGGCGCAGGGTTCTATGACCGGTTTCTCGAACGGAGCGAGGGCAAAACGGTCTGCCTGTGCTTTGCAAAGGCCATGCGCAGCGACATCCCCGTGGGCGAACACGACGCGCGCATGCATCGCGTGATCTCGGAAGAATAGGATCCCGGACAAAAAACGGGGACCGTCAAAACCGGGCGTTTTGATCGGTCCTTTTTGATTGGATCCGCAATGCGACGCGATTCATTTTTCCGGCGTTCGTTCAAGCCGGTACAGGTCTGTTCTGCGCTGTTTCAAAACCGGCAGTTCTTCGCGCACGCGCCGCAGCCGCGCAAGATCGAGCGCGGCAAAAACGATGCTTTCCCGTTCGCCGGCCTGCACGAGCACGTCGCCCCACGGCGAGCAGACGATCGAATGACCCCAGGATCGATAGGACGCGGACCGGTCGCGCGCGGGCGCGGTCCCGACCGTGTAGACCTGATTGTCAAGCGCGCGGCTTCGGAACAGCAGTTCCCAGTGCGCGGGTCCGGTCGTCATATTGAACGCGGCGGGCACGAGGATGACCTCGGCGCCGTCGTCCGCCATCAGCCGGGCAAGCTCCGGAAAGCGAATGTCATAGCAGATGCAAAGACCCATTCTGCAAAACGGCGTGGAAAACACGGTCGCGCGGGTTCCGGGCGAAAGCGTGTCGGATTCGTGAAAGTGCTGTCCGCCGTCGATGTCGATGTCAAAGAGATGCGCCTTGCGGTGCTTTGCGATCTGCATGCCGTTCGGATCGAACACATACGACGTGTTGTACACGCACCCGTTTTCGGATTCTGCGATCGAGCCGCCGCAAAGGAAAACCCGTTTTTCTTTCGCAAGCGACGAAAGGAACTGCCGGGAGGGACCGTTTTCCGGCTCGGCGAAGGTCGGAAACAGAGACGCGTCGTACGGTCCGTTCCACATTTCGGGCAGCATCACCAGATCCGTGCCGTTCGGGATCGAACCGAACAGCGTGCGGATATGCGCGTATGTTTCTTCCTTTGTCGGCTGTTTCGCAAGCTGGATGCAGGCGATGCGAAGCGTGTCCGTGCTCATCGGTCCGCGACGGTTCTGCGTTCGACCGTGACCGAAACCTGCGGCGTTCCGTATGCGGGATCGAGCAGCCCCGCGATGCGGGACCGGTACCATTCCGCGATCTCGGCACTGTCGAGCTCGCACGGCTCTCCCTGCGTTTTGATGACGACGGTAATGATCTGTTCTTCCATGGAAATCGCTCCTTTGCTGTACGGCGGATGCCGCCTGTATCTGTATTATACGGCATTTTGACGGAAACGGAAAGGGCAATTGCGAAAAAAAGACTGACTGACAGAAAACAAACGGATTTTACAAAAATCGGTTACGAAAATTTCATATATAAATCTTGCGCTGTTTGTTTCGATATGCTACAATATACGAAGTAATAGCATGCACATTGTATACGCATGCAAAGGAAGAACAAAAAGGACGCAGCTTGACCGGCGCAGCGCTGGATACGGCATAACAGATTCGATCTCGGTTGTCACAGAAAAGGGGTTCAGTAATGAAGACGAAAAAAAGATGGCTCAGCATGGCGTTTGCGCTGATCATGGCGGTGTCCCTGATCCCGTTCGGGATGCTGACGGCGTTTGCAGAGGGGGACGATGTTCCGGAACATACCGTTCCGATCACCGAAAAGCCGGTATACGTCACCGTCAAGGATGATTCGGGCAATCCGATCTCCGGTGCGACCGTGCAGGTTTTGGACGCCGACGGCAATGTGGTTGAAACCGTCACGAACGCGGACGAAACGTTCACCGTATTTCTTCCCGAGGGCACGTATACGCTGATGGTCACAAAAGCGCCCTCCGGCTATATCCCGGCAGCGGAAATCGCGACGATCACCGTGGAGCTGACCGAAGCCGAGGAGAAGGACGATATTGAAGCGGATACGTTTCCGTCCACGGTAGAGGCGCATAAGCTGTTCTGCAAACACAACCCTTCGCATCTGGAAGCGTATGTCATTTACGATGAAGGAGAAGAAATCACAGGCTTCTGCTTCAACCAGAATTATGATCCGCCCACAAAAGAACCAACCGAAGCGCAGGGAGACTGCAAGTATAAACGCCTTGTCGGAACGCCGGAATTGCTGTACCAGCTTGCACAATGCAAGTGGCTCGGACCGGACGGCAACGGTTTTACTCCGCAGGAGCTGTATGATCACGTCGTATCCATGATCTATCATCGCAAGGATATTCAGGAAAAGTACGGATTCGACGATCTGTTCACCGATTACCTGACCAACATGGCGATCAAGCAGTTTACGGACGGCAGTATGCGGTCGTTTCAAACAACGGATGAAGACGGCAAGAACTTGGTTGTCAGAGAATACTATCCGAACGGTCCGGTCGTTTATGACGAGAACGGGTATTACCAGTTCAATCCGGGCGGAAGCGTGCTCGGATCGATCGTCGGTCATGCCAACGGAGCAAGTTCGGGTGATCCGAATTATGTCTTCCCGCAGGCAGTCAAGGATGCGTTCCATGAGATGCTGACGCTCACCGACCATCCGGATGATTATTATCTGTATATTTACTATCCGCATAATTTCATGACGAAGGAAGAAGGCGTTGCAAGCGGATGGCACGTTCCCGCGCATTACGACCCGGAATGGTACTACTATGCGGATGCGTTCCAGTGCCTGCTTTCCACCTTCACGGTTGAACCGGTGCGTACGGAACTGAAGGTCCTGCAGACGACGGAGATCGAGATCACCAAGACGTGGGCGGACGAAAACGATCAGGACGGTCTGCGCCCCTCCGCCGATGTGTACACCCGAATGGTGAAGCTTTATGCAGACGGCACGGACGTCACCGACACGTATGCGAACTTCCGCACCGTAACGGATAACGGAGACAACACCTACACGGTGAAGTTCACCGATCTCAAGAAGCTGAACGAAGGCACGGAGATCGAATACAAGAT
>ONMC01000105.1 GCA_900318745.1 uncultured Eubacteriales bacterium | reverse complement strand
CAGGCTGTGACCGGATCATTGTGATGCACAACGGAAACGTGGTTTTGGATGATTCGCCGAGCGTCGTTTTCTCACAGACCGAAGTTCTGCAGCGCAGCAATCTGATTCCTCCCGAGATCATTCGGATCAGAAATCAATTGAATGCGCAGGGTCTGTATATTCCGGATTCTGTTTTGACAGCGGAACAGCTTGCGGAGGCCATATGTCCATTGTAATCCATCATTTGACATTTGCATATACGGAAGGCGGCAAACGCCTTGCTCCAACGCTCAAGGATCTCGATTTCACGATTGAAGAAGGCGAGTTTCTCGGGATTATCGGTCATACCGGAAGCGGCAAGTCCACATTCGTACAGCATCTGAACGGGCTGTTGACCGCCGAAAAAAACATGGTGCTTGTTGACGGTCACGATGTGTTTGAAAAAGCAGAACGCCGAAAGGTACGCGAACTTGTCGGGATGGTGTTTCAGTATCCGGAATACCAGCTCTTTGCCGATACGGTCAAAGAAGATATCGCGTTCGGACCGCGCAATATGAAATTGCCGGAAGATGAAATCGAGTCACGTGTGGCGAACGCCATGCGGCTTGTCGGGCTGGATTATGATCGCTTTGCGGATCGCTCACCGTTTGAGCTTTCCGGCGGCGAACGCAGAAGAGCCGCTATCGCAGGCGTTCTTTCCATGCATCCGAAGTATCTGGTGCTGGATGAACCGATGGCTGGCCTCGACCCGATCGGACGCACGGAGATCCTCGATCTGTTGGAAACGCTTCGGCGCGACTCCGGCTGCACGATCATTATGATCTCGCATTCCATGGATGACATTGCAAGTCATGCAACAAAGGTTCTTGTTTTAGATCACGGAGAGGTGTCGATGTATGATAGGCCGCAGGTCGTGTTTTCGCATGTCGAAACGCTGGAACGCTTTGGTCTGTCCGTTCCGAGCATTACGAAACTTTGCTTCGAAATGAATGCGCGCGGCGTGCAGATCCCGACGTCGATTTGCACGGAAGAAGCATTTTTCACATGGTTAAACGAGGTGAAGCGGAATGCGTGACATCACACTCGGACAATTCGTAGCGGGAAACTCGTTCGTTCATAAACTCGATCCGAGGACAAAGATCCTGATCATGATTCTGTATATCGTCATGACGTTTCTTGTCAAGCGGATATACTTTTTCGTGATTCCGTTTGTGTATCTGCTGGCGGAGCTGTTTCTTTCAAAGATCTCGGTCAAGTATATCGGACGTTCGCTCAAGCCGGTCCGGTTTCTTCTGATCTTCATGTTCCTGCTGAATCTGTTTTTCTCCAGATCGGAAACGGAAACCGTTTTGTGGGACCTCGGATTCTGGAAGCTGACGCTTGAAGCGATTGTGCAGTCATGTTTCCTTGCGATCCGCATTATTCTGCTGGTCGCCGGCGCATCCATGCTGACGCTTACGACATCCCCGATCGCACTGACCGACGGCATCGAACGCATTCTCACGCCTTTGAAACTGCTGCACTTCCCTGCGCATGAACTGGCGATGATGATGACGATCGCGCTTCGTTTCATCCCGACACTGATGGACGAATCCGAGAAGATCAAAAATGCACAGATGGCGCGCGGAGCCGATTTTGAAAGCGGCAATATCATTCGCCGTGTAAAAAGCATGATCCCGATCCTGATCCCGCTGTTTGTTTCGTCATTCCGAAAAGCGGATGAACTTGCGACGGCAATGGAATCGCGCTGTTATCACGGCGGCGAAGGCAGAACCAGGATGCATCAGCTTCATTTCACAAGATCGGATTTACTTGCGATCGCGGCAACGCTTGCGATCGTCGGCATATTGGTTGTGCTTTTGGTGGTTTTCAAATGAGACGCATTCGCCTGATCGTTGCATATGACGGAACCGGTTACGTCGGCTGGCAGGTACAGCCGAACGGTGTTTCGATCCAATATCATCTCGAACGCGCACTTTATGAACTGACCGGTGAACAGATCCGGGTGGAAGGATCGGGACGCACGGACAGCGGCGTGCATGCAAAAGCGCAGGTTGCGCACTTTGATACCGGCGTTCGCATGGCGGCAGATAAGTTTGCGATCGCAATGAACATGCATTTACCCCCCGATATTCGTGTTTTGTATTCGGAAGAATGCGATCCTTCTTTTCACGCCCGTTTTTCGGCAAAGCAAAAGCAATACGAATATACCGTGCAAATCGGTGCGCATGCGGACGTATTTCATCGACTTACGTCTTTACATCTTCATTATGTTCCCGATTTTGCGGCGATGCAGATCGCCGCAAAAGCCGTGATCGGCACACATGATTTCGCAGCTTTCAAATGTTCGGACAGTACAATGGAAAACACGACGCGCACGATCATGCAGTCCGAGTGGGTAAAGAACGGTTCGCTGTGGACATATCGTGTGACCGGCAACGGTTTCTTGTATAATATGGTTCGCATTCTTGTCGGTACCATGCTCGAAATCGGCAGCGGCAAGCGCCCGGCAAACGATATGAAACACGCACTGGAAGCAAGGGACAGATCACTCGCAGGAGCGACAGCGCCTGCACACGGTCTTTGTCTGGTGCGCGTCTGCTATCCGGATTTTGATACCGAGGAGGTCCTGTCGCGTGAATGACAGATACTGGATGGAGCAAGCTCTTATAGAAGCACAAGCTGCATTCGATTCCGGAGAAGTTCCGGTCGGTGCCGTAATTGTCAGAAACGGTCAGATCGTTTCGCGTGCGCGAAACATTTGCGAAACCGAACATGATCCGATGCAGCATGCAGAGATGCGTGCCATGAAACGGGCGTATGAAGCGCTGGGATCTCTTCACGGATGCACATTGTACGTCACTTTGGAACCCTGTGCAATGTGCGCAGGCGCGATGATTCATATGCAGCTCCCCCGCCTTGTTTACGGCGCATTTGATAAAGCGAACGGATGCTGCGGATCGCGGATCGATCTTCTGGATCATTGGTTCGAACACAGTGTCGAAACGATCGGCGGTATTTGCGAATCGGAATGTGTTTCGCTTTTGACTGCATTCTTTGCAAATCTTCGCAATTCCAAAAAAGAGTGTTGATTTTTTGACCGGAATGCGTTATACTAACATTTGCGCACTACTTGGAGACGTATCGAAGTGGTCATAACGAGAACGACTCGAAATCGTTTGACTGGTGATGAGCCGGTCCGTGGGTTCGAATCCCACCGTCTCCGCCAAACGGCACGAAATCTGAATTCAACTTTTATGAGTTCGATTTCGTGCCTTTTTTCTTTATCATGCTGTCCTTCCGTCTGTCTCATGCTGAGAAATATCGGAAATGTAGAAGAATACGTAAATGCTGACGGAATAACTAGACGAAAGCATGCGATTGCGTGCTGTTTCTGCTTCTATATGATTGCATATTCTGCCGCACTGTGTTAGAATATGCACAGTGAGTTCGAAACCATCCTCACTTAAAACAAAACTAGGGAGAAATTTTATGTCCAAGTCAATCAAATACACTGCAAGTTACCTTACCAAAGCAGCATTCATAGCTGCTCTGTACGTCGTGCTGACGGAGCTTTCCGCGCAATTCGGATTATCCGGCACGAATGTCATTCAGTTTCGAGTTTCGGAAGCTCTGACGATCCTGCCTTTTTTCACATCTGCTGCGATCCCGGGACTTGTGATCGGGTGTCTGCTGTCCAACATCCTGACAGGTGCCGTAATCTGGGACGTCATTTTCGGAACTGTTGCAACGCTGATCGGCGCGCTTTTGACTTATGCGCTGAGAAAATACAAATGGCTTGCCCCCGTCCCTCCGATCCTTGCCAACACGATCATCGTTCCGCTCGTGCTTCGTTATGCATACGGATTCGAGGACGCATGGTGGTTCCTTGCGCTGACGGTCTTTATCGGAGAATTTGTCTGCTGCGGTATCCTCGGTATGCTGTTGTTGTTTGCTCTGAAACGCCGCCCCGGTCTGATCGAGGATAAACCGTCAAATACGGATCCGTCGGAAAAGAGATCGTTCAAAGATCGGTTCCCGCTTTATGTCTGGTTATCCCTCATCTACCTTCTGATCATCGATCTGATCACCTTCTACGGAACGCGCGTTCCGCTCGCTCATATGCAAATGCATGATCTCTCGACGCCGCTCGATGCGAAGATCCCGTTTGTTTCGGAATGGGTTACGATCTATTTCCTGTCGTATGTCGAGTGGATGATCGGTATCATCTGGATCCTTTCGGACAGCAAAAAGCAAGCATACCGTCTTTGCGGAACCTTCACGATCGCCTGTCTGATCAGCGCCGTATGCTTTCTTGTCTATCCCGGAACCATGCAGCGCCCCGAGATTACCGAACCCGGATTCTTCAATGACTGGATGCGCTTCCTGTACAGAGTGGATTCGCCGACGAATCTGTGTCCTTCCTTCCATGTTGTGATCAGCTATTTCTGCTGGAGAGCATGCTTCGGCTGTACAAAGATACCGAAATGGTACCGTTGGTTCAACCTTGCATTTTTGGTTCTCGTCTGCTTCTGCATTCTGTTTGTAAAGCAGCATGTTCTGACCGATATCGGTGTTGCATTGGTCGTTTCGGAGCTTTCTTTCCAGATCGGCCGCTTAACAAAGATCGAACGCATCGGTTTTTCCATCGATCGTTTGTTCAATAAAAAACAAGAACAGGAGATAACACATGAGCCCTGATTTTCTGATCATGAAACCGTTCAACACGCTTTTTCTGATCTCCTTCGCGCTGTTTATCATCATTCTGATTGCTGTCAGTCTGATTATGCGTAAAAGAAGCGAAAAAGCAAAACGAATTCTCGTTGCGGTTGTCTGTATCCTGACATTTATCGGTTTCTTTGTGTATAAATACTTTCTCTCAATCGATCGTGAGTTTGATGAAATCACGCAAAAGATGGGCGGATTCAATTGGTGGGGTGAGCTGCCGCTGCATCTTTGCAATATCAATCTCATTCTGATCCCGATTGCCGTGCTCACGATGAAAAAGCCCTTATTGAGCTTTTGCTTCTATGTCGCGCCGCTCGGGGCGTTGATGGCATTGCTGATGCCGGCAAACGGCTTTTCAGGCTACTCTATTTTGCTGCCTCGCATGATCGGGTTTTACGGTATCCATTTCATTATCGTGATCATGGGGCTTTCCATCGTAACACTTGGACTTTATCGTCCGCGGTTTCGTGATCTTCCCTATACGTTGCTGACGATCTTTCTGATTGCGCTTGTCGTATTCGGAATCAATATGCTGTTCCGAACGACAGGTATCCATCCGAAAGCCAATTATTTCTACTCGGTGGAAACGGAAGGTAACTTCCTTCTTGAAATCTTTCACAAATGGATTCCGGTTCCGTTCCTCTATCTGCTCCCGTCGTTTTTGATTCTCGCACCTTATATGGTCGTGATCACATTCGGATTCTGGATCGCAGATCGGATCAAACAGCGGAAAGCGAAGAGATAATGCTTGCAATTCACAGGACATCCCGTTATAATATATTGGATTCTTTATTGGAGGCAAACTATGAACAACGAACTTATCGGAACTTGTATCGTCGGTCAGTCCGGCGGTCCGACATCCGTCATCAATGCCAGCATCTACGGCGTCATTCGTACTGCGCTTGACGATCCGCATATCACAAAAGTCTATGGTGCAGCACACGGAATCTGTATGATATGGGTAAAGAGGCGGCATATGAGCTCTCACTGCTTTTGAATACCCCTTCCTCTGCACTCGGTTCCTGCCGTTATAAGCTGAAGGACTATGAAGAGGATGAAACGGATTATAAGCGCATCCTTGAGATCTTCCAGAAGTACGACGTCCGTTACTTCTTCTACAACGGCGGCAATGATTCCATGGATACCTGCAACAAGATCAGCAAGTACATGCAGCATGTCGGTTATGAATGCCGCGTGATGGGCGTTCCGAAGACGATCGACAACGATCTGTACGGCACGGACCACTGCCCCGGCTTCCCGTCCGCCGCTCGCTACATCATCAGCACCTGCATGGAGCTGTACCTCGATGCGCGCGTTTATGATACGCCGATGATCTGCATCGTTGAGATCATGGGACGCCACGCAGGCTGGCTTGCAGCAAGCGCAGCTGCAGCGACTTATACCGGATTCGGTCCCGATCTAATCTACCTTCCGGAGACCGATTTTGATGTTGACAATTTCATTGCGGACGTCAAAGAAGTATACGATGACAATAACGGCAAGGTCTTTGTTGCGGTTTCCGAAGGGATCCACGATAAAACCGGCAAGCTGATCTCCGAATACGGCAACGAAACCGAAATGGTCGACTCTTTCGGTCATAAGCAGCTTGGCGGTCTCGCACAGACGCTCGTAAGCATCCTCAAAGACCATTTCCCGGGCACGAAGATTCGCGGCATCGAATTCTCCCTGCTGCAGCGCTGCGCGTCACATGCGGCCTCACAGACGGATATTTCCGAATCCTTCGAAGCCGGTCGCGTTGCGGTCGAATATGCGGTGCACGGCATCTCCGATAAGATGGTTGGATTCCGCCGCAAGACGGACGAAGACGGCAATTATAAGTGCGAGATCAAGCTGATCGATCTCGACGCTTGTGCGAACACCGAAAAGAAGGTTCCGTTGGAATGGATCAATGCAGCAGGCAACGGTATGCGCAAGCCTTATATCGACTATCTGCTTCCGCTGATTCAGGGCGATCCGAAGATCCCGATGCAAAACGGTCTTCCCCGCTTTGCCAACCTCAAGAAGATTAAGGCAAAGCCCCCGCGCAAGAAATAATCAAATCTAAACGCAATCGGGAAAGGACAATACTGTCCTTTCCTTTTTTGATCCGAATTGATCACAACGCTTCTGCGTTTCGGCTGCAATTCCGTGATAAGATGATAAGCAGGTTACACACACAGTACATTCCTTTACTTTTGGTGCGGAATGTGTTATTCTTTGAAAAGAATAGCGAGGCGTATTACTTTGGAATTATGTGACTTTTTCGGAATACAGCCGGGTGTTACGGCACTGATCGGCGGCGGCGGAAAAACGTCGACGATGTATGCGCTTGCAGAGGAACTGAAGCGGCGCGGATCCGTCATACTCTGCACATCAACACATATCATGATTCCGCCGCATGTTCCGTATTGCAAGACGATCGATACCCCTCTGCCTCCTCATGCGGTTGTGTCAACGGGGACTTTGATCGGTCAGAAGCTTTTGCTGCCTCAGCAAACCTTTTCATCACTTTGTGCACTTGCGGATTATGTGCTCGTTGAAGCAGACGGTTCCAGACAGCTTCCTTTAAAAGCACACGCATCACACGAGCCTGTGATCCCATACGAAGCTAAGCGTGTCATCGCGGTGATCGGAATCGACGGACTCGGCAAACCGATCCGAGAAGCTGCGCACAGGCCGGAACTCTTTGCATCCCTTTGTCAAACCGACACAGAAGAACCCGTGACAGCTGAAATGATTTATCATGTTGTTATGACATATCCGCATTTTGACGGCATCGTAATCAACAAAGCAGACGATAAGAATGCTGTTCAACGTGCTCTGGCGATTGCCGAACTTTTTTCCGTTCCCACAGCGATCACGGCATGGCAAACCAATAACCCGATAAAACGCCTTTGGAGGAAACCGAATGATACTGATTAAAGGAGCAGGCGATCTTGCAAGCGGCGTTGCCGTTCGACTTGCACACTGCGGCTTTCCGATCGTTATGACCGATCTTCCCCATCCGACCTCGATACGTCGGACCGTTTGTTTTTCGGAAGCGATCATAAACGGCACCCATTCCGTTGAAGACGTCACGGCAGAATATGCACATCGTGTCAAAGACGTTCAAGAAATTTTATCGCGCGGTCATATAGCCGTGCTGGCAGATCCCAACGCGAACAGCATTTCGTTGCTGAAGCCGGATGTCGTTGTGGATGCGATTCTCGCAAAGCGTAATCTGCATACAACGATCAAA
>ONMC01000067.1 GCA_900318745.1 uncultured Eubacteriales bacterium | reverse complement strand
TCGCGCTTTGCCTGCTCGATGATCTTCTTCGCCTGCTCGGCGGGAACATCCTCGTAACGGGTGAATTCGCTGCGGAAGGAACCGCGCGCCTGCGTCATGGAGCGCAGGTCGGTTGCGTACTTGAACATCTCGGAAAGCGGCGCTTCCGCGACGATCTCGGTGCCGCCGTCTTTCGGCGTCATGCCGAGCATTCTGCCGCGGCGACGGGAAAGATCGCCCATGATGTCACCGACGTTATCGTTCGGTACCCAAATATAGTACGTATAGATCGGCTCGGTCAAGGCCGGATTTGCTTTGATACAAGCTGCCTTGTAGGACAATCTTGCCGCGCTCTTGAATGCGACTTCCTTGGAATCGACCGGGTGATACTTGCCGTCGTAAAGCGTTGCCTTGATGCCTACCATCGGATAACCCGCGAGGACGCCGTGCTGCATCGCTTCTCTGAGACCCTTTTCAACTGCCGGGATGTATTCCTTCGGAACAACGCCACCGACGATCGCATTGACAAATTCGAAGTCAACGCCTTCGGGAGCGGGCTCGAAGCGCATCTGAACAACGCCGAACTGACCGCTGCCGCCGGACTGCTTTTTATGCTTACCTTCTGCTTCTGCCGTTGCACGAATCGTCTCACGGTACGGAATGCGCGGATCAGCAAGCTGTGCTTCGACGTTGCTCTTGTTGCGGATCTTTGCGCAGGTCACGTCGAGGTGCATTTCGCCAAGGCCCTTCAGAAGGACGTCGCCGGTTTCCGCGTTCTTTTCGATCGCGATGGTCGGATCCTCTTCGAGCAGCTTGTTGAGGGCGCTGATGACCTTATCTTCCTCGCCCTGCTTCTTTGCGGTGACCGCGAGGCTGATGCACGGTTCGGGGAACTTGACCTGCTCTACGAGCACGACGTCGGTTGCGTCGCAAAGCGTCTCGTTCGTGTTGGAAATCTGTAGCTTCGGGATGGCGCCGATATCGCCGGCGTTGAGCTTGTCAACCGCGATGGACTTCTTGCCGCGCAACATGACGGGCGCCGTCGGTTTCTCGTTCTTTTCCTGGTTTGCATTGAACAGCGAGACGCTGCCGTCGAGCACGCCGCGATGCACCTTCACGATGCTGTATTTGCCGAACTGATCGTTGACCGTCTTGTAGATATGGCAAACCATCTTGCCGTCACGCGTAAGCTCGATCTCTTCGCCGTTCTTCGTTGCTTTCGGAAGCTTCGAATCAGCCGCAGAGGGCAGATAATGCAGGATATAATCGAGGATCGTCGTTACGCCGATGTTGTTCAGCGCGGACGCGCAGCAAACGGGCGTGATGTCGCCGTCGAGAACGCCCTTGGAAAGTCCCATTAGGATCTGCTCTCTGGAAAGCTCCATCGTTTCGAGGTATTCCATCATCAGATCTTCGTCTGCTTCCGCCGCCGCTTCGGTCAGCTTCTCATAGAGTTCCTGTGCCTCTGCTTCGAGATTCGCGGGAATGGCGACTTCCTTTTCGCCCTTGCCGTCGAACATCTTTGCCGTCATGTTGACGATATCGACATAGCCCTTGAACGCACCGTTCTCGAGAATCGGCAGCTGGATCGGTACGACGTTGACGCCGAACTTCTCGTTGACTGCCTGCATTGTTTTTTCAAAGTTTGCATTGTCGCGGTCCATCTGATTGATGACCATCATGCGTGCCTTGTGCTGTTCTTTGCACATGGCAAACGTCTTTTCCGCGCCAACTGCCGGACCGGAAACTGCGCTGATCACGATCAGTGCCGCGTCGCAAAGCGCCATCGCAGCCGTGACTTCGCCGTAGAAGTCGAAGAAGCCCGGAGCGTCGATCAGATTGATCTTGGTGTTCTTCCATTCCAAAGGAGCAAGCGCCATGTTGATGGAGATGGAACGCTTGACTTCTTCGGGATCGAAGTCAGTTGTCGGCGCATTGTTCGGAAAACGATCCACGAGACCCGCATTGTAAAGCATGGCCTCCGTCAAAGTCGTTTTGCCTTCGCCGCCGTGTCCGAAGACACCGATGTTGCGAATTTCGTTTGCGGTGTAGAGTTTCATTTGTGTTCCCCCTGTTGGAATTTGGTGTTCTAAATCTGAATCCGTTACACGGATTAACCCAATTTAACTAATTAACTATAACACAAATATCTCGTTCTGTAAACCTAAACTTTCCAAGAATTTGCATATTCTTTTTGCGTTTCGGTCAGAACGTCGAGCGATGCGCCGAGACATTTCAGCTTTTGTTGTGCCACAAATCCGTCGATCTCTTCCGGTACCGGATAAACAAGCGGCTCTTTCGGCGTGTTGATGGCAAGTTCTCTTGCGCACAGCGCCTGTATCGCAAAGCTCATATCCATGATCTCGGCGGGATGACCGTCGCCGGAAGCAAGATTGACCAGCCTGCCCTCCGCCAGCAGATAGATCCATCTTCCGTTTTCAAGTCGATACCCGACGATGTTCGGCTTCATATTGCGGATTTCCACGGCGATCTCTTTTAACTGCTTCACATCGATTTCCACGTCGAAATGACCCGCGTTGCACAGAAGCACGCCGTCTTTCATGTGCATCATATGCGCCTCCGTGATCACGTCCCGCATACCGGTTACCGTGATGAAAAGATCGCCCAGCGGCGCCGCTTCTTCCATCTTCATAACGCGGAACCCGTCCATTACGGCTTCGATCGCCTTGACCGGATCGATCTCCGTTACGATCACATTTGCACCGAGTCCTTTCGCGCGCATCGCCGCACCTTTGCCGCACCATCCGTATCCTGCAACGACGACCGTCTTTCCTGCGACGATCAGGTTCGTGGTCCTGTCGATTCCATCGAAGACGGATTGTCCCGTTCCGTAACGATTGTCGAACAAGTGCTTGCACTGTGCGTCGTTTACGTCAAACATCGGAAAGCGCAGCGCGCCGTCCTTCTGCATCGATAACAGGCGATGAATGCCGGTTGTTGTTTCTTCACAGCCTCCCTTGATTTTCGGAATCAAATGCGGCAATTTCGTATGCAGCATATAGACAAGGTCTCCCCCGTCATCGATAATGATGTCAGGTTCATTTTGCAGCACGTCCTTAAGACAGGAGTCATATTCTTCCGGCGTCGCACCGTGCAGTGCATAGACGGAGATCCCCTCATGCACCAGAGCGGCTGCAACATCATCCTGTGTGGAAAGCGGATTGCTGCCTGTGACAAACATCTCGGCGCCTCCGGCTTTCAGCACTTCACAAAGATACGCGGTCTTTGCTTCAAGATGCACGGACAGTGCGATCCTGAGTCCCTTGAACGGCTGTTCCTCAAGGAAGGAACGCTCGATCCCGTTCAAAAGCTGCATGTTGCGTTTGACCCACTCGATCTTGTCGAGCCCGGAAGGATACAGATCCGGATCCTTGATGCGAAACTTCATGTGCATACCTCCTAATGTGTTTCCAGATACCGGATCGCCGCCTGCAGCTGCGTGTCGAGCTCGCGCGGCAAAACCGAGATCGCATAATTTTCGGCGCCTTCCGGAAGTTCTACGGTTTCGTCCGGTTCGATACCGATCCCGTGGATACAGACTCCGTTCGGCGTATAGTACGCTTCCGTTGTGATTTTCAGCATGCCGCTCGTTTCCGGGATTCTGAAATAGGACTGTACAATGCCCTTTCCGAACGTTTTGGTTCCGATCAGATGCGCTGCCTCATAATCTTTCAGTGCTCCGGCCACCAGTTCGCTTGCAGACGCGGAGTATCCGTTCACGAGCAGAACCGTCGGAATATCCATTCCGTCTTTCTTTGTCTTGTATGTCTCTTCTTCCCCGTCGCGGGAGCGCAGCGACGTGATCACGTGGTCCTTCGGAAGAAACATATCCGCGATATCGAGCGCATCGTACAGCGAACCGCCGAGATTGTCACGCAGATCGAGCACGAGCGATTTCATGCCTTGCTCTTTCAGCGTCTTCAGCGCAGTTTCCGTTTCTTCCACACACGTGCCGTGGAAGGTAGAAATGCGAATATAGCCGATCGAATCGGTCAGCATGCGGGACGCAACGGACGGCGAATGTACCTCGCGCGCAATGATCGTAAAGGTCAGTTCCTGTTCGTTTCGCAAGATCTTGAAGACGTTTTCCGCCCCTTCCTCTGCAATCACGTTGTCCAGAAAGCCGGAAAGCGTGAGTCCTTCGTACGATACGCCGTTGATTTCGAGCAGGAAGTCACCCGGAAGAAGTCCGGCTTCGCTTGCCGGGGTGTTCTCGTATACGTCGGTAACCAAAACGAAGCCGTTCTCGTCCAGCATCGTCACGATACCGATCCCGACGAAGCTGCCCTCGTTCTGTTTCGTCAGCTCTGCATACTCCTCTTCGGAATAGTAATATGCATAGTCGTCTCCGGTTCCCGCCGCCATACCTTTCAGCGCGGAATCGATGAGCTGTTCCTCATTCGCATCATAAAAATAGTAATTCTCCCGGATCACGCCCTGCACATCGCTGATCGCTTTCGTCAGCGTCTCATCCGGGTCGTCTTTTATCGTTAAAACCGTTGCGACGCAAAGCGCAACGCAGATCAACGAAACCGCCCACATGATCGGGATCGCGATCCACAGCGCAACGTGCGTTTTCTTGTGCTGTTTCGAAACCGGCTGTTCGATTTTGAAATCCAGGTTTTCCATATCCTTTCGGGTATCACCCGTTCCTCCGTTCTTATCAAAAATCATCCGTCGTTGCGGCGGATGATCGTATCGAAAGATTACCGCGATTTGCGCTCAGCCGATATACGGCTTTAAGAAACCGGGAAGCTGATCCGGCGCGCAGGACAGAGACATCACAAAGCGAATGTGATGCTGTTCCGAAAACCGTTCGAGCTGTCGGAACAGTTCTTCGAGCGTGGAAAGATCATGACGAATGATCTTCATGAAGCTGTCGATCAGAATACATTCCATATCATGATCGGATGCGGCAATCCCGCAGATGAAACCGTAAAACATCTTCGGACCTGCAAGAGCATATTCCGTTGCGTTGATGAAGCGAACGGAAAGGTTCAGATCGTACATATAGTCCTCATCAACGTCGATAAATACGACGCTGCCCTTTGCCGTTTCCGCTGCAGTGTTTGCGAGTTCGAGTATCTTTTTTGTTTTTCCGGATCCTTTTTCGCCGAATATCAGTTGAATCAAGACAAAACCTCCGCTTTTTGTTTATTATACCCTATCGTGCGTCATCTTGCAAGCATGTTTGCAAGATCATGAATCTTTAAAATACGCGCGCATCCATTGATACCGCGGATCTTCTCTCCAGCCCTCTCCGGTTTCATCGTTTGTGGTATAGTTGCAAAGGCAGTCTGCAAGCGTTTCCTTCAACTGCTTTGCTTCTTCACGCTTGAACGGATTCATAGCATACCACAAACGCTTCACGCCGGTCAGTTCAAAGAGCGGCGACAGATCCGACACGCCCGTGTTACAGACGTTTACATCAACGAGTGACGGCATTTCGCGCAGCGGTGAAAGATCGGGAATCCTGTTCATGAACAGCTCGATATACTCGAGATCTTTCAGCGGCGTCAGCGCCGAAATATCGGTGATCTTGTTGTCCGCCAGGATCAGCACTTTCAGCTTGGTCAGTTTGGAGATCACCGCAAGATCGTTGTTCGTCAGATAATTGTGACCGAGATCCAGCGCCTCCAGATCCGTACAGTATTTCAGTGCTTCGATATCGCCTTCTTGCAGCCGAACAGCTTTTTTGACAGACGCATTATAAGCATCGGACGCTTTCGGGCTTGTATACTTTGATGGGTTCTTTGTCGAGAAGCCGATCGCATCCGTACGCAGTTTTCGTTTTCCGATCTCGATGATCCACACGAATTTGACGCCCGGATGCGCGCTGCAGAGCTGTTCCATCTGTTGATCATTAAGCCCGCAGTCGCACATCACGCATTTTGTGAGAAACGGAAGCTTTGCAAGAAGCGCCTCGACTTCCTCTGTCGACGAAAGCTTTGTCTTGGAAAGATCGATCTCTTCCGCGACGCCGTCAAACGTCTGTCCGAACGCCGTCACCGGACCGATGACCGTAACGCCGGGCAGCGCAGACAGAACGCTGTTGATCTGCTGTTCCGACCAGCTTGCCGGCAGCGCAACGGTGTTCAGGTTCGGAAAAGCGCGAAGCGTCTCCGCAAGCTGTTCGGGCGTCTGCCCCTGCAGCGCACGCAAATCGAGCATCTGCGCATCGGAATCGAACGACTGCCCGCCGATCGAAATCATACGGTGCACCTTCATCTGCGGATATGCGCTGAGAAACAGCTGCGTTTCCGTCTCGTTCCAGCCGCTTTCGCAAAGATCGACCGATTCGATGCGTTCAAACGCATGCAGATCGGAAATGAACTGCCGCACATCGACGCCGTTCGGAACGACAATCACCGTGTCGCCGTCGGTCACGACGGTATCGCCGAGAGTCATGGAATAATGCACTTCCACGGACGGATGTGCTTCCTTAAAATCATGAAGCGCGGCAAATTCGCGGCTGCCGGTTGCGTCCACAAATACAAGATTCGAAAACACTTCGAGCAGACGGACGTCCTCCGCCGTTGCGTTCGGAAGCGTCAGGGAAGTGGAATCGCTTCGGAATATCCCGTCCGTCAGCTTCTGATTCCAAAGAATCTGACAGTTTGGACAGTTCATAGAAATCTCTGCAATTTCTTCAGACGACGTATACGGAAGCGCGGTCAGGTCGAGCAGCCGGAGCGAAGTCATTGCGGCAAGCGTTTCGATATCCGGCATTTCCGCTTCGGACAGGACCTTCAGCTCCGTCACGGGTACGGTGACGTCGTCGACGATCACTTCGACCGGCGGCTCCGTCTGTACGGGCGCAGGCGTCGTATCGACCGCCGCTGCGGGTTCATCCGTGCATGCGAATGCTGCGGCAATCAGAATCGCCGCAATCAGAACGGGAATGATCCGTTTCATTCGCTTACCTCCTCCTTCGTACGATCAGCAGCGCGACAAGCAGCACGATCAGCAGCAACACCAGCCCGCCGCCCGCGAACAACAAAATACGTCCGGATTCGTTCGCCTTCTCCTCCGCAGCCGGCTGCGTCGTTGCTTCCGGCGCCTGTGTATGCGCCGCTTCGACCTGCTGTGTCGGTTGTTCGGTCGGCGGTTCCGTCGGCTCTTCCGTTGTCTTGGCAGTTTCGTTCGGCTCTGCAACCTGCTCGGTCGGTTCCGTGTTCGGTGTCTCGATCGGTTCCTCGGTCGGCTCCTCGGTCGGTTCTTCTGTTGCGGTTGAAACAGCCTCCGAACCGATATGCTCGAACATATCGTTTACGCCGGGCGTGTCCGCTCCGACAGTCGTATACGCCAGTCCGAAATCCGTCAAGCTGTAGATCCCTTGATCCTGAACGGAATGTCTGCTGGGCAGCTGCGATTGGTGGCATTGAAACGCTTCGGTCGCCGCATCGAACGCGGTCTTCCCGCCGAGTCCTTCAATCGGCACACGCGCATCCAGTTGAATCTTATGCTCCGGATACAGATGCAGGTAGAGTTTCTTGACTTCCCAAGCTTCGTATTCCGGATATCCTGTCGGCTGATAGGTCGGATCGTCTGCAAGCGGAACCGCCTCCAGAACGCCTTCCGCCAAGAGTTTATGCTGCCAATGTCCGTACTCACCGTTCAGATCGTGGGAAACAACGACTTCCGGCCGGTATTTTCGAAGGATCGTAACGATATACCGAACGACGTCGTCTTTTGTAAAAGTGTTCTTGAATTTGTTGTAGTATTCGGGCGGAATGTCCGGAAACCCGCCGAAAACCGGCAAGGTGCGCAGCCCCATGATCCAAGCGCCGTTCAGCGCTTCCTGCCTGCGGATCCGAAGGCGTGTACCCATATAGACCGCGACGCCCTCAAGCCCGCGCTGCACGCCGTATGTCGGAATGATCGCGCCGAGAAACAGCACATCGTCATCGGGGTGCATCGCGATCAGCATATAATCAGCTTTTTCCGGAGTCTGTTCATACGGATGATAATCCGGTACCTCTCCGTCGCCGTAAACATACAGAGAACAGAGTGCAAAGTCGTCGGCATCTGCGCGGACTGTGATCTTTCTTGCCGATTCATCCAGATCATACCGGCTGTTCCACAGCAGCGTGCCCTCGCTTTCGGACAATAGCGTACCCTTTGCATCATACTGCATGACGGTATACATGACGGGATCATAATAGAATGAAAGCAGAACGGATCGTGCCGGAACCGAGTCGTTCCATTCTATCGAGATCGTTTTTCCTTTTGCAACACGCTGCGCGGATTCGAAATCATCGTCCGTCAGCCGGTCCTTATGAACGGAGACCGTTCCGCTGTATTTGCATTGTCCGGACAAATTTTTCGCCCATTGATCCTCAGCATCGCTGCGCTGCAAAGGAAGCGTCATCCACACAAGCAGCAGCACAAGCAGGATTGCCGTTTTTCGAATCAGACCGTTCTTCATGCCGTACCCCGTTCTTAAAACCCGAATTTACCGAGGAACTCGCGGAACCCTTTCACCGTGTCCTCATATTCCACCGCTTCGACCAGATAATCCGGAAGCGCTTCCTTTGGGATTCGGAACGTGTTCTCCCAATAGGACGCTTTCTTGGTATTATGACCCGTTCCGTCGAAGAACGAATCCATGGAATAGAATGTACGTCCGCGGACCTGTCTGAACGTCAGCACAAGCATGGTGAGATGCGGCGCCCACATTTCGTATGTGAGATAGGCGTCTTCCGCTCCGTCGTTGTTCTGATCCAGACGATCGATCACCATCAGAGAATGTCCGCCCGTGCGCACGATGTCTCCGGTCTTTG
>ONMC01000169.1 GCA_900318745.1 uncultured Eubacteriales bacterium | reverse complement strand
TCCGTCACGGTCACCAGCGAGGCGACGATGACGATGTAAGCGGGAAGCCGGACCTCGTTCGGGATGACTCTGCGCAGCACCGAGATGACGAAGTTCGAAAGGATCAGCACCGCGGTGGTCGAGAGACCCATGCCGATGCCGTTGATCGCCGCGGTCGAAACCGCCAGCGTCGGACACATGCCGAGCATCAGCACGAGGGTCGGGTTTTCTTTGATCAGGCCGTTATACAGCCGTTCGAGGTATTTATTCATTGTCAGTTACCTCCCTCAAGCACGTTGTGGAAGTAATCCAGACCGGCGTTGACCGCATCGAGTACCGCGTTGGACGTGATGGTCGCGCCGGTGATCGCGTCGATGCCGTTGGGGTTCTCGCTGTTCAGTTCAAACGCATCCGCAATGCGGTTGTTGAACTGGTCCTTGAACGCCGGTTCCGCGGCGAGCGAGCCCTTGCCGGGCGTTTCGTTCAGCTCCGTGAACTCGATGCCGTACACCGTGCCGTCCGCCTTGATGCCGAGCGACAGCTTGATGTCGCCCTCATATCCGTTCGAGTTCGTGATGGAGAAGACGTAGCCGACCGTATTGCCGTTCCGATCGACGCCCTCATACACTTCGTTGATGACCGTCTTACGGTACGCGCCGTCGCCGTACACGCCCTGCGGCGCTTCCAGCGGCTTGAACGGATCGTCCGCGTCCGCGTCGGGCAGAACGACCTTGAACGATGCGCGCTTTGCCGCAGCCTTCTGCGCTTCGATCGTGTCTTCCGTCATGGTGAATACGCCGGAAAGCGCGACGCCTGCGAGAAGCGTGATGAGCGTAAGCGCGATCACGGGCTTCGGGATGCGCTGCAGCAGCGGCTGTTTCTGTTCGCCGTTCGCTTTTGCGATCGCGCTCTTGCGATACGCATAGGGCTTCTGCACGATGAACGTGTCGATCAGCGGCGTGAACAGGTTCGCAATGATGATCGAATAACTGAACGAGTCTGCCGCATGTCCGAAGCAGCGGAACAGCGCGCCGAGCACGCCGATCAGACAGCCGTACAGGAACTGCCCGAGCCGGCTGACCGGGGAGGTGGTATAGTCGGTCGCCATGAAGAATGCGCCCATCACCACGCCGCCGCCGCACAGATGCGCGAGCAGGAATTTCGGATCAAAGCCGTGTCCGCCGAACAGTCCCATCACGAGCGTAAAGCTCACGAGGACCGAGAAGCAGATCTCGCCGTGGATGATATCAAGTCCCCACAGCACGAGACCGCCGACCAGCAGCGCCAGCACCGAAGTGCCGATGACGCCGTTCGCGGTGCCGAGGAACATCGAGGTGATATCGATCATCCGGCCGCTCATCAGCTCCGCGACGGGCGTTGCCGAAGACATGCCGTCGATCGCGGGGAATGCGGTCATCGCATTGCCGAACGAGATCAGAAGGAAGCAGCGCGCGGCAAGCGCCGGGTTGATGAAGTTCTTGCCCAAGCCCCCGAAGCAGCACTTTACGACAAGGATCGCGAAGACCGAACCGATGATCGGCAGCGCGATGGGGGTGCTCGGCGAAAGCGACAGGGCAAGCAGCATGCCGGTGACGGCTGCGCTGCCGTCCCAGATCGAGATGCGGCGCTTCGTCACAAGGCAGAACAGCAGTTCCGTAACGACGGCGGAACCGATCGAAGCGAGGATGATCCACAGCGAATGCAGACCGTGCACGCATACGCCGACGACCGCGGTGGGCACCAGCGAGAGCAGGACCACCAGCATGATGAACGGCGTCGTAAAGCGGTCGCGAATGTGCGGACCGGCGGAAAGATTCAGTTTCTCTGTCATTTCTTTCCTCCTGCCTGCGCAGCACGTTTGCGCGCCATGATTTCCGCTTTGGTTTGTTTGAACGTCTGGGTCAGCGGGCGCTTTGCCGGACAGATATAGGTGCAGGATCCGCACGAGATGCAGTCGAGACCGTAGAGCTTTTTTTCGTAGCGCTCATAGTCGCCGACCGCCGCCGCGTCCGCCATCATCTGCGGCATCAGCCCGTTCGGGCAGACCGTGGTGCAGCGTCCGCAGTGCAGACAGGCCGTCATTTTCTTTTCGGCAAGCTCCACGCCGTCCACCGAGAGGACCGTGATGCCGTTGGTGGTCTTTGTGATCGGCACGTCAAGCGAACCGACCGCGATGCCCATCATCGGACCGCCGGAGATGACTTTCTTCGGCACGACGCCGTCCTTGATACCGCCTGCGGCTTCGACGAGTTCGGAGAAGCTCGTGCCGTCGCGCGCGATAAAGTTGCTGGGCTCTTTGATCGCTTCGCCGGTGACCGTCAGCACATGGCGGAACAGCGGTTCGCGGAACATGACCGCGCGTCCGATCGCATAGATCGTGCCGACGTTGTCCACGATGCAGCCGACGTCCGCCGGAAGCTTGGTGATGGGGTAGTCGATGCCGGCAACGACACGGATCAGACTGCGCTCACCGCCCTGCGGGTACTTGGTGCGAAGACCCAGCACGCGAATGCGCGCGTGACCTGCGACCGCCTTTTCCATCGCGGCGATCGCCTCGTGCTTGTTGTGCTCGATCGCGATCACGCCCTGCGCGTTCGGGAACAGTCTCAGAACGATTTCCATGCCCTCGACGATCTCTTTTGCGCTGCCGCGCATCAGTTGATCGTTGCAGGTCAGGTACGGTTCGCACTCCGCGCCGTTGGCGATCAGATATTTGATGCCGAGCGGAGATTTTGGCGCCAGCTTCACATGCGTCGGGAAGCCCGCGCCGCCGAGACCGATGATGCCCGCTTCCTGCACGCGCTTTAAGATCTCTTCGTTGGTGATCGAAGAGATGCCTTCGCGCGTAC
>ONMC01000059.1 GCA_900318745.1 uncultured Eubacteriales bacterium | reverse complement strand
CGGGAAGATCGCCTTGTTGAAAATGAACTTATCGGCCGCTTCCTTGTTTGCAAGGATCAGACCGCCGCGCGGGCCGCGCAGCGTCTTGTGCGTGGTGGTGGTGACGACGTCCGCATAGGGGAAGGGAGAGGGATGCTCGCCCGCGGCGACCAGACCCGCGATGTGCGCCATGTCGACCATCAGAACTGCGCCGACTTCGTCGCAGATCTCGCGGAACTTCGGGAAGTCGATCGTGCGGCAGTATGCGCTTGCGCCTGCAACGATCAGTTTCGGACGAAACTCGAGCGCCTTTGCGCGCACGTCGTCATAATCGATCACGCCGTTTGCATCGACGCCGTAGGAGACGCACTTGAAGTATTTGCCGGACATATTGACGGGGCTGCCATGCGTGAGGTGACCGCCGTTCGAGAGGTCCATGCCCATAAAGGTATCGCCGGGCTGCAGAACCGCAAAGAAGACCGCCATGTTTGCCTGCGCGCCGGAATGCGGCTGAACGTTTGCGTAGTCGCAGCCGAACAGCTTCTTCGCACGTTCGATCGCGATGTTCTCCACAACGTCCACGCATTCGCATCCGCCGTAATAACGCTTGCCGGGATAACCTTCTGCGTATTTATTGGTCAGAACGCTGCCCATCGCGAGCATGACTTCTTCCGAAACGATGTTTTCCGACGCGATCAGCTCCAGGTTTCTCTTCTGTCTCGCATACTCCGCCTGCATGGCTTCGCCGATCTCCGGATCGTGACGCGTCAATCTTTCCAACGATTCTTTCAGCATGATGATTCCTCCGAATATTGAATTCATGAACCGTGTTTTGCACACAGTTTTCAACCTTATTATAACACGTTTTTCGGGGATATCAAGCAGTCGGACAGCGGAAAAGAAGATATATAGATACACAAAAACGGGACCGCAGTTTGCGATCCCGTGTTTTGTTGAGTTCGTGATTGTTCTTACAGACCGTAGCGCTTCTTGAAGCGATCTACTCGTCCGCCGCTGTCGACCAGCTTCTGACGGCCCGTGAAGAACGGGTGGCACTTGCTGCAGATTTCGACCTTCAGCTCGCCCTTGGTGGAGCCGGTCAGGAAGGTCTCGCCGCAGGCACAGCGCACGACCGCTTCGCCGTAAGACGGATGAATATTTTTCTTCATGTATTATCACTCCTTCGTCGTGTAATGCATTACCAATGGTTATTATACCATGTCGACGAAAAAAAGCAAGAAAAATTTTCGCAGATTTGCAAACTTTTTTGCGCGTTCCGGTCGAAACGAAACAGGATCCGCCCGAAGCGGGCGGATCCGTCGCGCCGTAAACGGCGATCACTGTCCGTAGCGGTTCTGCTGTGCATGCGAGGACGTGTAGCCGTCCTTCTCGAATATGCGGATCCAATCCTTCAGCCGGATCAGAAAATCCTCGTTGTTCATCGTTTTGTCCATCATCGAAACGAGGTTTTCGGTCACATCACCGGTCGCGCCGTTTGCCAGCACGCGGCGCAGCATGCGCACGCCGTCAAGCTCCTTTTGCGTCAGCAGCAGGTCGTCCCTTCTGGTGCCGGACTTATAGACGTCGATCGCGGGGAAGATGCGCTTCTCGGACAGACGGCGGTCCAGATGGATCTCCATGTTGCCGGTGCCCTTGAATTCCTCATAGACGATGTCGTCCATACGGCTGCCGGTTTCGACGAGCGCGGTCGCGATTACGGTCAAGCTTCCGCCGTTTTCGATGTTTCTTGCCGCGCCGAAAAAGCGCTTCGGCTTGTGCAGCGCGCCCGGATCCATACCGCCGGACAGCGTGCGGCCGGTCGGCGGGATGACGAGGTTGTATGCGCGCGTCAGGCGCGTCAGCGAATCCAGCAGGATCACGACGTCCCTGCCGTCTTCAACGAGGCGCATCGCGCGCTCCTGCACCATTTCTGCGATGCGCGTATGGTGCTCGGGCAGTTCGTCAAAGGTCGAAGCCACGACCTCGCCCTTGATGCTTCTGCGCATGTCGGTGACTTCCTCGGGACGTTCGTCGATCAACAGCACGATCAGGTGCGTATCGGGATAATTCTCGGTGATGCCGTTTGCGATCTGCTTTAAGAGCGTCGTTTTGCCCGCCTTCGGCTGCGACACGATCATTGCGCGCTGTCCCTTTCCGATCGGCGCGATCAGGTCGATGAGACGCACGGAAAGATTGTTGACCCTGCCCGGCGTTTCGAGCGTATAGCGCTCGTTTGGGAAGATGGGGACGAGGGATTCGTAATTGACGCGGTTCTGCGCGTTTTCGTCCGGATCCTTGCCGTTGACGCGATCCACGTACAGAAGCGCTTCATATTTGTCGCCTTCGCGGCGCGCGCGGGTGCGGCCTTCGACGAAGTCGCCGTTTTTCAGATTGCAGCGCCGGATCTGCGCATTCGCGACGTATACGTCGTTGGGACCCGCATCATAGTTTTCCACGCGCAAAAAGCCGTAACCTTCCATGATCTCCAGAACGCCGGCGGCGGTGCCGGTTTCGGGAAGCTGCACGGGTTCCTGCGGCTTTTCGGCAGGTTTGTCGCCGTCCTGGCGGCGGTGCTCGCCGCGCGGCGTGAACTCGCGCCGTTCCTGCCGGTTTTGCCGGCTGCCGGCATGGTATCCGTTATGCGGACGGAAACTCTTTGCTTCTCCATCGGACTGCTGCTTTTCATGCGCTTCGGCTTCGGAAACGGGTGCGGGATCAGTCTGCTGCGGCGCGGACCCGGGTTGCTGCATCGCGTGTTTCGGCGCTTCGGCAATCGCGCTGCGCGTGGGACGCGGCGACCTGCCGGCGCGCTTTTTCGGCTGTTCGACCTGCGCTTCGACCGCTTCGGACCGCTCCGGTTCCGCATGATTCGTTTCGACGTTTTTTGCGGGACGTCCGCGCTTTTTCGGCTGCGGCGCGGGTTCCTGCAGCATCTTGATCAGTTCCGCCTTTTTATACTTGCGATAGGAAGGGATACCGTGCTGCTTTGCAAGATCGTACAGCTCGGCGATCGTCTTTGTTTCCAGTTCGGATTGAATCACAAAATACCTCCGTAATATGGGTTGAAAAAAGGAAATGTTTGAAAACGTATGGGAAATCCGATTTGACGATACATATTTTATGATGCAGGGCAAGGCGTTGTCAAGCGTTTCGCACAAAATCGCGGGATATCGATCCGATTCGGGGCGTATTCTGCGCTCGCCGCGCATAGAATACGGCAAAAGCAGGAGGTTTCATATGGAATACAGGGATACGGATCTTTCTGCCGCTGTGCCGCATACGCTGCTGATCGAGGGACGCAGACGCATGCGCATCACCGGCGTGCTCGACGTGGAACGGTTTTTTGAGGACGAGATGACCGTGCGCACCGAGGCAGGCGTACTGACGGTCTGGGGCGAGAATCTGAAGCTCGGCAAGCTGAATCCGGAGGACGGACAGGTGCTGCTCGAGGGGAATATCGTGTCGATCGAGTATGAACAGCCGGAGCCGGAGCGGAGATCGATCTTCTCACGTAAAAAATGATCGACGTTACGGCACAGCCGTATGAAGCGCTGCTGTTGTTTCACGGCGGTGCGGTTGCGGGGTTTACCTATCTGCTGCTGCGGCTGATCCGTACACGCGCGGATCGGCGGTTTGTGACGCATATCTGCGACGCCGTATTCGTCCTGCTCGGCGGCGCAATCCTTGCAGGGTATCTGTTTGCCGCAAACTTCGGAACGGTACGGGCATTCCTCGTAATTGCGTTCGGTCTGGGCTTTTCGGCAGTTTACGCGCTGTTTTCTCCTTTGTTTTCCGGAATATCACAGAAATTCCGCAAAAAATAGGTTCCGTTTTGGAAAAAACTCTGCTATACTGTCAGCATGGAAAAAATGCCGAAGCGGAAGATCCGAACGATACGATTCAAAATGATCCACTTTGTCCTCGTACTGATTACGTGCGTGGTCATTTTGCTCGCGGTCCTGATCCCGCAGCGGCTTCGCATCAAATCCGCAAGGGACGAATACAACGAGCGGGTCGAAACGCTGAATCAGACCAAGCGCACCTATATGCAGGAACGGACCAATCTCGAGTACATGCGTACCGACGAGTACAAGGTGCAGCAGGGCATGTCGAAGTACGGCTGGCATTATCCGGCGGATTCGATCATTTCGGATGAAAGCACGGCGGTGAACAGCGAATGAAACCGCAGTTTGCCGTGATCGACGTCGGCAGCAATTCCGTTCGGCTGATGCTCGGTGTCGAAGAGAGCGGAAGGGCAAGATCGCTGACGAAAACGCTTTGCTCGACGCGCCTCGCAAGCGGGATCGACCGTACGGGCGAATTGATGGAAGATCGCATCGCTGCGACCGTCGAGGCGATCGATGCATACCGGAACGCAATCGAACCGTATCGGATCCCCGTGCTTTGCTACGCGACCAGCGCCGTGCGGGACGCGAACAACCGCGACGTGTTTTTGAAGCGCGTTCTGGAGCGGACCGGCATCGAGGTGCTGGTGTTGTCCGGAGAGGCGGAGGGAAACTATGCGTTCTCGGCGGTCACCTGCGGGGAAGGAACCGTGTTTGACATCGGCGGCGGAAGCTTTCAGGTCGTCACAAAGGAGCGGTCTTTGAGCGTTCCATGCGGCTGCGTCCGCGCAAAAGCGATCTGCGACGCGTCGGACCCGAAGATCCTGGAACGCGAACTGTTCGCCTGGATCGACGCAAAGGCGCGAATCCCCGAAGCCGTTTATGAACCGGTGTACGGTGTCGGCGGCACGATCACGTGCATCGGCGCGCTGCTGGCGGGACAAACGCAGTACGACGGCGCACATTTACAGGAAATCACGCTGCCGCGTCTTCAGAATCTTTTGGTTACGCTCAGCACGATGACGGAAGCGGAACGGCTTGCGCATCCGCTGATGACGCAAAAGCGCGGCGATATCATCCTGCAGGGCTGCACGATCCTGCGCTGGCAAATGCTGCATACGCACACGGATCGCGTGATCCCGTCCGATCGCGACGGCATGGAGGGCATTGCGGAAGCGCTGCTCATCGGAAGCGGAAACGCATCAATCAAACGGAGGAAATGAAATGGAACGCAGGGAACGGTTTTTCAGGATCGCGGCGTATATCCTCGGCGGTATCGGGGCGGCGCTGCTCGTGACGATCCTTGTCTTAAAGGTCCTGAAGTTTGATATCATGGTGTGGTCGCTGCCGCTTGTGGCGGTCATCATCCTGTTTCTGATCGCGGACGAACGCGCCCGCAGGCTGAAAGAAAAGCGTCTGAAGGAACAGACGCCGGAAGGCGGCGCGTCCGAAACGTCTTCGGAAGCGAACGAAAACACGCTTCCGAACGAGGCGTTCGAATTTGAACAAACGGACCGGAACGAACCGTGAGCACAGAGAAGTTTTTTCGTCATATCGATCTTTTGCGCTGTCCCGTCTGCGGGACGGCGTTTTCGCAATGCGCGCAGTCGCTGGTCTGCCGGAACGGGCATACGTTCGACGTCTCCCGCAAAGGGTATGTGCATTTGCTGCCGAACGCCGGACCGTCAAAATACGATGCGGCGCTCTTTGAAGCACGCCGCCGGATTCTCGAAGGCGGCTTCTATGACGGTGTGATCCGTGTGATCCGGGATGCGATGCCGGTCGATTCTACGGTCGTGCTCGACGCCGGCTGCGGCGACGGCACCTTTACGAAAGCGCTCGAAGGCAGCGTGACGGTCGGACTCGACAATTCGAAAGACGCGATCACGCTCGCCGCACGCGGCGGCAATCCGATCCTTTGGACGGTGGGCGATCTGACGCGGATCCCGCTTCGGGACGGCTCCGTCGACGTCATACTGAACCTGTTCTCGCCCGCGCACTACGGCGAGTTTTCCCGCGTGTTGAAACAGGACGGGCTTCTTCTTAAGCTCGTTCCGCAGACGGGGTATCTCGGCGAGATCCGTGCGATGATCGGACGGGACGCTTACTCCAATGAGGCGGTCGTTTCGCATCTTCGGGAGCATTTCCGCCTGATCGATCGCGTGCGCATGACCGAAACATTTATGCTCAGCGAAACGCAGGCGCGCGATTTCCTTGCCATGACGCCGCTGACCTTCGACGTCGCGCCGGACCGGCTCGACGCGTCGAGGCTTACGCATATCACGATCGACGTCGAGCTTTTGATCGCACAATAAAAAAGAGCCGGAGACCGGCTCAATTCCTTTCGCTAATTCTGGATACAGCGCAATCATCGGGATTGCGTTTTTCTTTTTGCGGAAATCACTCTGCCTAAACACATCGCCATCACCGTAATCGAATTAAAAACGATCACGAAGGTTTTGCTATCCTGCGGAACGATTGTCAATACATATGCATAGAGAACGGACAGCGCGGTGCCGAGCACGAGATTCGGCACGCGCAGTCCCGGCATATACCGGTTTACCAGTTCCATATCGCCGGCAAGAAAAACGGAGCCGACGAACAGATACGATACCATTTCGCCGATGTGCAGCGTCATGAACAGCCACAATGCCGTTTGCAGATAGACATTGACACTTCCGAAGGCAAAGATCAACGCGCCCGAAACGAGAGCAAATACGGCGTTTGCAATGATGCCTCCATATGCAAGCAGCACATACTGAATCGGCTGCAGCGTGTTCCAGACTGTTTCATCCGGCGCGCCGGGCGTTGAGAAGAACAGATAGGGCTTCACCTGCACGTTCCACCAATCCCGCTTCAGACGGTATTTGCGATACCAAACAGCATGTCCGATTTCGTGCAGCCAGACAACCGCGTAAAGAACCGCATACCCGATCACGAAATACAAAGCGAATTGCATATCCAAGCGCACCGGCACGCAGACCGGCTCAATCTATTTCGTTCCGTTCCGCGTTTTGCTGCAATTGATGCAGCTGCGCGGTCATTTTTTTGGATTCGGAGACCTGCCCGAGCCACAGGAAGAGCACGGCAAGCACATAGATAAGCAGCACCGCGCCGCCGATCAGAAGCAGCACCGCGGGACGGCTCGAGTCGATCGCGTCGCTCGTGAAAGCGATCAGCATCATCACGCCCTCGATCAGCACCAGCTGGATCGCGTGGCGGGCCTGCGCGATCAGGATCATCACGGACAGAATGAAAAACAGCGTGACGCGCTTTTCAATAAACTCCTTGAGGCTCATGCTCCGAAATCTCCTTTCAGCGCCCGCTTCAACGCGGGTACATATTTTCTCGTGATGATGACCTGCTCGCTGGAGCGCAGCACCGCCGAAAAGCGGCCGTTCAGCGCAGGCTTGATCGCTTCGACCTTCATCAGGTTCAGAAGCATCGACTTCGAGACGCGCAGGAAGTATTTCTCCTGCAGCATCGACTCGAATTCGTAGATCTTCTGCTTCGTCTCATACACCTTGTCCTTGGTGTACAGAAACACCTTGTTGTCAACCGATTCGATGTAAAAGATGTCGGTCACCGGCACCTCGTACTGCCGGTCGTCGAGCGTGCCGGTCAGCTGCCCTCTGCGGGATTTCACGAACGCGACGATCTCGCGCACTTCGTCGCTCAGCGCGTGGCAAAAGATTTCCACCCGCTCGGGTTCGCCGCGTTCGATTTTGGTCACTTTCGTTTGCACGGTTCAGTAGTCGGCGCGAAGATCGAGCGCGCCGGTTCCTTTCAAATAATAGTCGAACCAGTTCAACACAAGCCCGTTGACGTGCGTCATGAACGCCTTATGATCGATGTTCTCCGAGCCGAGCATGGAGCTGAGGAAGGGGGAGAACAGGGGCAGATCGGTGAAGTCCATGTGTCCGACGCCGGTAAACTCCAGCTTTTTGCCTTCGACGGCATGATCGATGATGCAGTCGTTGACCGGTTCCTCTCTACTATAATCCGGATAGCCGCGCAAATCAAGTACCGGAACGGGATACGGCTCCTCCGTGCAGAGAAATTGGTCATTTTCGACGCCGGTGAATTCGCCGAGCATCGTGCCGTCCAGCACGATCACAGCGCCGACGTCGCTGCGCGTTCTGCCGATGATCTCCGCAGTCGCGCCGCCCATCGAGTGTCCGATGAGCCCGATGCGTGCGGTGTCGGTTTTTTCGAGGACGGAGAGGATCTCCGCGCTCTGTTCGGTATGCCATGCGCCGTTCAGCGCGTTGTCGGCTTTCGCCGCCTCGATCGTGTCAAGCACAAAGTTCATATCGTCCGTACGCAGCTGCATCCAGTCGCGGGTGATCGCAAACACGTCCTCCGCGTTTCTGACGCCGTTCTGTACGTCCACCGCAGTGTTCAGAAATTCGCCGTCGACAAGAACCAGACTGCCGTTTGTGTCCTTCGAGAAGAATGCGTGGTGCGGATGGTCGAGCGCCGCGACCACATAGCCGTTGCTCGCAAGCTCGGCGTAGGTCGAGTAGTTGCTCTGGTAGTAGCCGAACGCGCCGTGCGAGAACACGATCAGCGGGAAGCTACCGTCCGCGTCGGGATAGTAGAAGTGCACGGGCACTTCGCGATCGGAGCCGTCGGTTTCGAACGCATCGACGCGGCTTTCGTCCGCGAGGATCGCGGAAGCTTCTTTGATCCCGTATGCGCCGGTGGTATTGAGACCGTTGTAGTTTGCAAACAGGAACGCCGGCATGAGCGCGGGGAGGACGAGGAGTACGGACAGGATCGCGCTTGCGATCACCTTGCCCTTTTTGACGTCGCCGGTCGCTTTTTTACGCTTGATGAGCCATGCGAGTCCCGCGACCAAAAGCAGGATGCCGAGCAGGATCAGCGCGCCGGTGTAGCGCCATTTGAGATACGTGACCGGCAGCAGCACGACGCCGAGCAGCAGAACGAATTCGATCGCGCGTGCAAACGCACGGTTGCGGAGCCACATCGCTTTTTCGCACTGCTTTTTGAGCGTCAGCACGAGGAGCGCGGTTTCGATCAGCACGAAGAGGATCACATAGAAGATTGTCATAAAAATACCCGCCTTTTTGTTGATGAGGCGAGTATAGGCGACGGATTCTGTTTTGACAAGCGATCGCGCGGCAAGATGCAGAAATCGGATGCAAGATGCACAAAACTGTTCAGAAGGTGACTTTTTTCACGTTCGCGTCGTGCTCCGCGTCGGGCAGGTTGTGTACGTGCGAGCGGCTGCCGGAAACGTACAGGCAGACATGCTCCGCGCCGTCCCATTGCATCGAAGCGGCGATCCATTGCCCGTCGAGCTCCAGAAGCACGGCACATTTATAAAAGCTGTTCGACGATCCGAGCCACTTTGTCAGCAGTTCAATGCACTGCCGGTTTTCATTGTATGTTCTCGGCGGCGTCATTTCCGCGTGATTGCCGCCCTCGGAAAACAGCAGCAAAACATCCTCACCGGTCGACGCGTTGCGCACGCGATACAGAGTGCCCGCCGCCATCCTGCTCTTGACCGTTTCCCAATCGATCGCGTTTCCTCTTTGCGTGATCGCTCCCTGTGCGGTATACGTCAGGGGGATTTCCGCGTGGAAGTCGACGCGCTTTGCTCCGCGCGAGAAGAGCGTGCGCAGGGTTTCGTCGCCGATCGATCCGTCGCTCATGATGCCGCTTGCCGCCTGATAGGCGACGACGGCGCTTTTCGTGACCGTCTGAAAGCTGCCCGTCGGCTTATAGGTATAATAACCGAGGTCGAAGAGGCGCATCTGGATGCGCACGATCTCTTCGCCCTTTGCACCCTGACGGATCGGTTCGGTTGCGTCGCCGACACCGACACCGGCAAAGCCGAGCATCGCGCAGGCGATCAGAAGGAGCAGCAGTCGTTTCATAAATCGATTATAACACATGACGCGGCGCTTGAAAAGCGCGGATTTCGGTGGTACAATAGCGCATGGAGGTGATCGGATGCGCTGCAGTTGTCAACGGTGCGGGGCGTATATGGTGCAGGACGAAAAGGGCGTTCAATCGCGCTGTATCTGTCCGGAATGCTTTTATACTTGTTCCGCTTGCGTGTCCGCCGAGGGCGGGCAGCCGCTGGACGTCGAATCGCTGAAGATGCTGGCGCTTTTGCGCGAGGCGCAGGGCGACGGCAGAAGCGAAGACTGGGATGAATAAAACGGTCCGGACGGACTGTTTTATTTTTTTACAGATCGATCGTGAACAGCACGGCAGGGGCGGACAGCGCGAGCTTGTGCAGACGGTCCGGACGCACGGATAAAAACGAATCGTCCGGCACATCCGTTGTGCCGACTTTGCAGGCGCAGGGGCAGTAGAGAAAGATAAACGTGTGCGGCAAAAGATCGCTTTCGCCGGCGGGCAGAACGTGCATCTCGCCGTGCGCGCCCTTGAGCATCAGGTTGAGGTCGCGCCCGACCCCGCGCGAATAGACGTCGTCGTCACCCGAAAAGCAGAGGACCTGTCCGTTTTTCAGATACTGCCACTGCGATCCGTTGCGCTTCAGATAGAATCCGTCGGAAAGCGGTGTCAGATACCGCTTCACGCCGGGCAGCGGCGTAAAGTGCGACTCCGGCGTTTCAACGGTTGCGGAGCTGATGCGAAACTGAAAATTCCGTTCGGCATAGGAACCGGCCGGGGGATAGAGGAACAGTTCGCGCGTCTGACCGCCGGACCATTTTGTCGTATTGCGCGTATTCGGATCGATCACTTTGATTTTCATATGCGTTCTCCCATAAAAACAGGACCGTCGAAGGACAGTCCTGTTATATTTTATTCTCCGTCTCCGGAATCGGAGGGCTTCGGCGTATCCGTATCCGGTGCCTTGGTGGGCTTCGGCGTATCCTCCTCGGGCGCTTTGGTGGGCTTCGGCGTGTCTTCCTCGGGCGCTTTGGTGGGTTTCGGCGTATCTTCCTCGGGTTCCTTGGTGGGTTTCGGCGTATCCGAGGACTTTGTGGGATCCGGATCGGAGGATTCGCTCGGCTTCGGCGTTGTCTTCGGCGTCGTATCGGGCGATTCGGTCTTATCCGGTTTTTGGGTCGGATCGGGTTCCGGCGTTGCGTCCGGACCGACGATGTAGACCGCCTTGAACGCCTTGTAGGTGGACTGCGCGAGTTCCTTGCGTTCGACGAGCTCGCCGTTCAGATAATACTCGACGTAGCTCTGCCAGACGGATCCGTTCTGATTCTTGACGATCTGCTCCTTGTAGCCGGGCTTTTTCGTCTCGTCGACACGGTATTCGACGTCACCGGTCGGCTTCAGCGTCTTGAGCTTCTTGGGCTCCGGAATGCGGATCTCATCGTACTTGCCGTTGCTGTCCTCGCTGATCGGGATGCCCCAGATCTCCATCGTCAGAAGACCGGCCTTGGTGTAATCGTCGTTATCGACATAGGCGATGATGATGATGTCGGACTTGCTGCTGTTTTCGAACTTGAAGTCGATCAGATTGCCGACGGAGTTGATCGTTGCATCCAGTCCCTTCGGAATGTAGTCGACGGGCATCGAGTGGTTGCGGCGATCGACGATCTTCATGTCCGCCATAACGGCTGCATTGTACAGCGTTGTGGAAAGCTGGCATACGCCGCCGCCGTACTGCTTCTCATGCCCGCCCGCAACGTACGCGTTCGCCGTCTTCCAGCCGTTCGCCTTGTTGCGTACGCCCAGCGTCCCGTTCGCGGAAAAGACCTCGCCGGGATGCAGGACCGTGCCGGTGATCATGCCGGCGCCCTTGCAGACGTTGAACTTGCGGTTTTTGTTGCTCTTCTGGAAATTGGTTGTCATCTTGCCGCGCAGAACGAACTTGTCCTTGACGTTCTCGGATGTGACCTCCGCTGCGGTTTCGATGATCGGCGCTTCGACGGTGTCGCCGTCGTTTGCCGCGAGCATCGCGGTAAACAGCGCTTCTTTGTCGACCGACTTACCGGGGACGTCGTCGGTGAATGCCACGCCGTTCACTTCTTTGTCATAGGCGACGGACGCGTTGACGGGAGCAACGTCGTGCTCCGCCGCAAACGCTTCGATCGCACCCTTCAGGGACGCTTCTTCGAAATGTACGGAAACGGGGAAGTCCCGACCCGCGGTGCGGATCGATTCGACTTCCTGCGAAACGGCTTCAAAGCCGTTGTCCTCGCGCACGATATTGAACGCTTCGTCCACGACCGCGTCGAGGTTATCGGTGACCGGAATGGTTTCGCCGGAGAACGGAACGGTTTCCCCGCCGAAGGACACGTTGACCGCATACGGCTTCGTGTTCTTGTTCAGTTCGGCGCGGACCGCTTCGCGCGCTTCGGAGACGCTCATGCCGCCGACGCTGACGCCGTTGATCGTAACGCCATCCAGCATGGTGGAACGCAGAAGGATCGCGTCAAGCTCTTCGCGGTGCGCGTCGGGCGCAGGCGTGATAAAGCTGATGTTTTCGGAATCTACCGGTACGGGCGTTTCCGTGATCGTTTTGTTGTCGGGATCGAGAATATTGGTGCATGCGACGCCGATCACTGCAAGCAGAGCCAGAAGCAGCGCAAGACCGATTTTCAACTTGTTTGTCATATGTGATGTGAAGTCCTTTTTCATTGATAGTTTTATTGTACACACTTTTTTGAAAAAAACCATCCTTTTTGGAAACCATTTACCAATAAGTTACATTTCTGTTGCATCCGATCGTGCAGGAGGACGGGCGAGCCCGAGCAGAAACGCAAGCCTGCGAACCCACGGCATGCGAAGCCGGGATGCGCGCTCAATCCTTCGATACAGCCGCTTTCGCTGCGAATCCGTCATTTGCGATCTCTCCCTTCCGCGCAGTCGCTGCTGCGGCTATTCTATCAATAAGACGGTTTTATGACGCGTTTCGTTGCACATTACGAGAAAACTGTTTCATAATCGCCGTTTCCGTTGATCCTATGACAGCGGCAGGAATTGTCCGAAAAGCATCAGAGTTGTAACAGACTTGTAAAAATCGGATGAAAGACCGAAAAAATCGGCGGAACGGATTGCAACCCAAGCTTCTCAGACGGAAAAGAATGTGGTATACTGTCAAAAACAAAACGGAACGGAGAACCATTACATGAAAAAACGGACGGGCGCATCGATGTCCCCGATGGATCACGCGCTGAAATACCTCGCCGTGAAGGATCGCACGGTATCCGAAATGCAGACGTATCTGGACGGCAGGGACTTCGGCGAAGCGGACGTGGACGCAACGGTCGAGCGGCTCAAAGAACTCGGACTGTTGGACGACCGCCGCTATGCGCAGCGGTTTGTCGAGACGCGCCTCAGCTCGAAACCGGTCAGCCGCCGCCATTTGTATGAGCAGTTGAAGGGACACGATCTGCCGGAAGAATACATCCGCGAAGCGATGGAGCTCGCAGACGGTGATACCGAGCGCGAGAATGCGCTCGCCGTTGCACGGAAGTTTGCGCGGCAGTTTCGTGACCTTGAACCGGAAAAGCGGCGTATGCGGGTGCTGAACCGTCTGCAGGCAAGGGGATTCTCCTATGATGTGGCAAGAAGCGCGCTGGAAGCCGCGCTGTCGGAGGAGGACGAATGGAGCGAATCGTAACGGGCGCGCAGGCGAAGGCGTTCGACCGCGTGAAGATCGAAGCGGGCGCATCGTCTCTTGCGATGATGCAAACGGCCGCGCAGGGCATCGCCGATGCGGTGCTTTCGCTGCGAAAAGCGGATGAACCGGTCGCTGCGATCTGCGGCGTCGGAAACAACGGCGGGGACGGCGTCTGCGCGGCATGGCTGCTGCAGCAGCGGGGCGTTGCGGCGCGGATCGTATTGGTCGGCGACGAATCGAAATGCACGCCCGATACCGCCTTTTATCTGAAAAAAGCACGCGAAGCGGGTATATCCGCAGCAGACGATCTCAAGCTCAACGGGGATGAGATCCTGATCGATGCGCTGTTCGGCGTCGGGCTGACACGTCCGGTCGAGGGCGTGTACCGCATGTGGATCGAACGCATGAACGCGAGCGGAAGACCGATCGTTTCCGCGGATATCCCGTCCGGACTGGACGCGGACAGCGGTGTCGTGCGCGGCGCCGCGGTGCGCGCTGCGGTGACGGTTGCGATGCAGGCGAAAAAGGCCGGCATGCTGTTGGGACAGGGCAGAGCACTGTGCGGAACGGTTTTTGTGCAGCGGCTGCTGCCGGACGATTCCGAGCCGGATATGTTCTTTGACGACGAAGCGGACATCGCGGCGCTGCTGCCGAAACGCCCGTTCGACTCGCACAAAGGCATGAACGGACACGCGCTGCTGTGCGTCGGATCGAAGCAGTATCCCGGAGCGGCACTGCTGTCATCGCGCGCGGCGCTGCGCGGCGGCGCGGGACTGCTCACGGTATGCACACCCGATCCGGTCCGACCGTTCTTTGCGGCGCTTCCGGAAGCGATCACGCTTCCGACCGGCACACAGAACTGGGATGCAGACGCGGCGCAGACCGCGATCCGCGCGATGGAAAGAAAGTCCGCGATCGGGATCGGCTGCGGCGTCGGAGCGGGCGAGATCGCACCGGTCATCGAAGCGGCGCTTTTGTCCGGCGTTCCGACGGTGCTTGACGCCGACGGGCTGAATTGTATGGCAAGGGAGCGCACGCTGATGAAACGGCTGCATCACAACGCCGTCATCACGCCGCATGCGGGCGAAATGGCGCGCTTGCTCGATACGTCGGTGAACGCGGTGCTGTCCGATCCGCTCGGAGCGGTGTCGCAGTTTCCCTGCACGGTTCTGCTGAAAGGCGCGACGACGCTGGTGCACGCGGACGGAAAAACGGCGTTTCTCACCTTCGGAAACCCCGGGCTTTCCAAGGGCGGCAGCGGGGACGTGCTGACCGGCCTGATCACTGCAATGCTTGCGCAGGGGCTGAACCCGTTCGATGCGGCGCGCGCCGGCGCATACCTTTTGGGGACCTCGGCGGATCGGGCAATGCGGCTGCTCGGCGAACGAATGCTGCTTGCTTCGGACGTGATCGATATGGTACAATACTAAAATATGGAAAAGAAGATTCACGGCAATATCGCGGGCATCCGCGACACGATCCTTGCGGACATGCAGCAGCTGTACGATGAGACACAGCCGAGCGGCGTGTTTGCTTCTTATACTCTGTTGGAAAAGATGGCGGCGTTCACCGGACGCATCGGACGCGAGATCTCGGTGTACCTTTCGCGAAGCGGTGCGGTTGCGGACGTTTCGGTCGGCGATGCAACGACGGTTTCCATGCCGGACATGCGTCTTGTGCGCAACATCGACAGGCTCGCGGGCGTGCGGTGCATCCACACGCATCCGAACGGCAGCGGATACCTTTCCGACGTCGATCTCGGAACGCTGAACTCGATGCGCCTTGACGCGATGGCGGCGGTCGGCGTGCGCGACGGCCTGCCGACGTCGGTGTATGTCGCATTCGTCGGCGAGATGGAAGGCGAGGAACGCAAGCCGCTGATCTACGGACCGATGCGCGCGGACCGTCTGCCGCAGGATGCGCTTCTGAACGCATTGATCGAGGCGGACAATCGCCTGAAGGCTCCGGCGTACGCGGTCACGGCAGCGGAGCCGGAGCGCGCGGTGCTCGTCGGCATCGACAACGACGACGGCTACGATACGCTCGAAGAACTGAAAGCGCTTGCCGATACGGCGGGCGTCAACGTCGTGCACATCGAGCGGCAGCGCAAGCGCCCGATCGACAACGGCACGTATATCGGGTCCGGCAAAGCGGATGAACTGCGGCTTATCGGCAGCGCGACGGAAACGGACGTGTTTATCTTCGACGACGAGCTGACCGCGATCCAGATCCGGAATCTCGAAAGCATTTTAGGCGCGCCGGTCATCGACCGCACGATGCTGATCCTCGACATCTTTGCAACCCGCGCGACCACGCGCGAGGGCAAGCTGCAGGTCGAACTGTCACAGCTGAAATACCGTTTGCCGCGGCTGCTCGGCGTCGGCGTTGCGATGTCGCGGCAAGGCGCATCCGGCGTCGGCATGCGCGGTCCCGGCGAGAAAAAACTGGAAATCGACCGTCGCCGAATCCGCAGACGCATCTTCGAGCTCGAACAGGAGCTCAAAGAAGTCGAAAAACAGCGCAGCGTGCGCAGGAGCGTGCGCGAAAAGAACGAGACGCCGATCGTTGCGCTGGTCGGATATACGAACGCGGGCAAAAGCACGCTGCTGAATCTGCTGTCCTCGAGCGACGTACTTGCCGAGGATAAGCTGTTTGCGACGCTCGATCCGGTCGTGCGAAGCATCACGCTGCCGAACGGCACGCCGTGTCTGCTGTCCGACACGGTCGGATTCATCAACAAGCTCCCGCACGAGCTCGTGCAGGCTTTTCGCTCGACGCTCGAAGAGGTGCGGGAAGCGGACCTGATCCTGCATATCGTGGATGCAAGCTGTCCGTATTACGACGTGCAGATGCGCGTGACCGAGCAGGTCCTCGGTTCGCTCGGTGCCGCCGACAACAGCAGTGTGATCAGTCGTTTCATGACATTCTCCTACAGGTACAGTATACCACAGATCCTTCGCCTTGAAAAGCCGGGTTTCGCGCAG
>ONMC01000058.1 GCA_900318745.1 uncultured Eubacteriales bacterium | reverse complement strand
TGTTGCGGTGCTAGACTCGGCTTTCATGAGGGTTGAGTACAAGATGACATTCCGCGATGCTCTCTTCTACAAATCATCAAACAAAGAATTTCCTAAAACACATGTTTTCACTGATAAACACCGTCGGCACCTGCGCCGTCAGCACCTTCAGCGTGTCGTAGGATTCGTTTCCGATCGGGATCATGATGATCCCGTCCACCTTGCGCCCCATCAGAAGGGAAAAGACCTCTTTTTCAAGGTTGAGATCGTAGGACGAATTGCAGACCATCAGGTTATAGCCGCACTTTCGCGCGTAGATCTCCAGATGCGCGGTCATCTCGCTCATGAACGGGTTATCGATGCTCGTGACGATCAGCCCGATGATGTTCGTGCGCTTCATGACCATGGACCGCGCGACGGAATTGGGCGTATAGCCCATTTCTTCGCATATGCGGACGACCCGTTTTCTGGTGCTCTCGCCGATCTCCGGACTGCCGGAAAGCGCGCGCGACACCGTGGCATACGATACGCCGGCTACCTTGGCAACGTCTTTTAACGTGACAATGCCCATACCATCCTCCGTGCTGAAATCGAGTGAAAAATCTTATGCAAACGTTTTAGTTAATTTATTGTACAACCGTTTGCGTCATTTGTCAACGGATATTGCGCCCGCCGCGGAACACGCGCCGCAAAACGGCGGAAAACCGCGCTTCTCCTAACAGAATAATGTCGACAAGCCGCTTTTTTCTTATTGACAAACTGCCTGTTCTGAGATACAATAAAATCGACGAAAACGTTTGCGTAAATTGCGTAAAATTCGGAGGGGCTATGATCACCACGGTTCTGTTCGATCTCGGAGGAACGCTGCACTCGGTCATCAAAAAACCGGACTCGATGCAGCGCTTTGCTGCGCGGCTGATCGCGCGGCTTTCCGACTACGGGATCATTCTGGATGTTTCGCCCGAAGCGCTTGCCGTCTCGCTGCATGAAAACGGCGAGGCGTATAAGCACGAGAGCGAGCGCACCAGAAGGGAGCTCCCGTCCGCCGTGATCTGGAACGACTGGTATCTCAAAGAGTTTCACATCGGCGAACAGCGGCTCGAACCGATCGCCGAGGAGCTGAGCTTTTTGTACGACTACGACCGGCTGACGCTGATGCGAAAGCCGCGCCTTTCGGAAACGATCGAAGCGCTGCACGGGATGGGGATCCGCATGGGGATCGTGTCCAACATCATCTCGACGTCGCTCGTGCCGCACATGCTCAACGAGTACGGCATCGCACGGTATATGGAATGCATCGTGATGTCGAGCGAGGTCGGCATCCGAAAGCCCGATCCGCGCATCTTCGAGATCGCGATGCAAAAAATGGGTGTCTGCGCGGAGGAGACCTGCTACGTCGGCGACACGATCTCCCGCGATGTGCTCGGCGCAAGAAACGCGAATCTCGGGGCGGTCGTTCGAATCAACAATCCGTCGATCGCGCACCGCGATGCGGCGTTCCGCGGACCGGACGCGCCCGAGGCGGATTTTGTCATTTCGGAACTCTATGAGCTGCCGGACATCATCCGGACGCTCCATAAAGTATAAACAGTTCATGTAAAGGAGTTGGAGCAAATGACGGATACGATCTTCTTCGATGTCGGCAACACCCTGCGCATCGTCATCCCGGATAAGGAGTTCTCGGATGCGGCGGAGCGCGAGCTGATGGAGCTGGTCGGTGCGACCGAACCGCACGACGTGTTCTTCGAAAAGCTGGAGGCGCGCTGGAAGAAATACCGCAGCGAGGTCAAAAAGACCCTGCTCGACGCGGGCGAGATGGAGCTTTGGAGCCAGCATCTGCTGCCGGATTACGATCCGGAGCGCGTCTGCGCGCATGCCGGCCGTCTCACGCGGCTGTGGCGCGATCATGACGGGCGCCGCGTTGCGCGCGACGACGTGAAATCCACGATCATCGAGCTCGACCGCCGCGGTTACACGCTCGGCATCATTGCGAATACGATCACCGAAACCGAGATCCCCGACTGGATGATCGCGGACGGCGTGGCGCATTATTTCAAGGCGGTCATCCTTTCCTCGAAGGTGCGCTTAAGAAAGCCCGATCCGGAAATCTATTTCCTCGCGTGCCGCGCGATCGGCAAAAAGCCCGAACAGTGCGCGTACGTCGGCGACAATCCGATCCGCGACGTCGAGGGAACCCGCAAGGCGGGCTTCGCGACGATGGTGCGCATCGATGAGCCCGACACGATCAAAAAAGAACCGCAGGAGATCATCCTCCAGCCCGATTACACGATCACGCGGATCTCGGAGCTTCTGGACATCTTCCCCCCGCTCAACTAAAATCAGAACAGGAGACAACAGTATGGCGAACGAAAGAGAATTTGACGCGATCTTTTACGACCTCGGCGGCACGCTCCGTCTGGTGGAGCGCGATGCGGCTTTCGAAGCCGAAGCGCGGCGCAAGATCGCCGAGATGTGCGGCGAAACCGGCGATCCGGACGAATTCTGCAAGTTCCTCGACTACCGCTATGCGGGCTATCGCAAGTGGTGCTTCGAGACGATGAAGGAAGCGCCCGAAGAGGAGCTTTGGACCAAGTGGCTCGCGCCCGAATACGACCGTGAATTGATCAAAAAGAATGCGATCGAGCTGACGATCGAGTACCGCAACAAGGACGGTCGCCGCGTGGTTGCGCCCAACGGTGCGCAGTCGATCAAGGATCTGTACGCGAACGGCTACAAGCTCGGCATCATCTCGAACCTTGTCACCTCGCAGGAGATCCCGCGCTGGCTCGAAGCCGACCATCTGAAGCAGTATTTCGGCGCAGTGCTGCTGTCCTGCGTTGAGGGCATCCGCAAGCCCGATCCCGCGATTTCGAACAAGGCGTGCGATATTCTCGGCGTCAAGCCGGAACGCTGCGTCTATATCGGCGACAATCTGAACCGCGATGTCGAGGGCACCCGTCTTGCGGGATACGGCATGTTCATTCTTTACACCACGCCCGAGAAGCTCGCAAAGGAAAAGATCACCGACGAGAACCGTCCGGATGCGGTCATCTTCGATTTCAACGAGCTTAAGGAGATCTTCCCCAAAGCGCCGCATGTCGCGTGGGATAAGGTACGGAGGGTATGACCGTGAAGACCGGAATCGAAGCCATCTTTCTGGATCTCGGCGGCACATTCCGTGTCGTCGACGAGAACAACCGCCCGTTCATCCTCGAAGCGCGCACGCGCATCAAGGAGATCTGCGGCACCGACATGGACCCCGATACCTTTTACGATTTTCTGAACAATCGCTACAACAGCTACCGCGACTGGGCGCTGAAATACATGTGCGAAGCGCCGGAAGAAATGCTCTGGACGCGCTGGCTCGTACCCGAATGGGACCGCGAAAAGATCGAAAAAGCGGCAAAGGAACTGACCTACTGCTTCCGCAGAGCGAAGGGCGAGCGCGTCGTCGTCGAAAAGGGCATTGAGACCGTGAAGGAGCTCCGCAGACGCGGCTACAAAGTCGGTATCATCAGCGACCTGATCGGCACGATCGAGATCGACGAGTGGCTCGATCACGACGGCATCCGCGATCTGTTCTGCACGGTGCAGCAAAGCTCCGTGACGATGCTCAGAAAGCCGCATCCGGCGATCTATTTTCTCGCGCTTTCCGAAGCGGGCGTGCGTCCCGAGCACAGCTGCTTCGTCGGCGACAACCTGAAGCGCGACATCATCGGCGCAAAGCAGTCCTGCTTCGCAGGCACGGTCGGTGCGGAATACCCCGGCGGGCTCGAGTTCAAACTCACCGAGGAAAACCGTCCGGACTGCATCATCCATCACTTTGACGAGCTTCTGAACGTCTTCCCTGGCGACGGGAAATTCTGCCCCGAAACGGCGGAGGATCCGACGCCGCGCATTCATTGAAAAGGAGAACCGATATGACAGCATTCAAGCAGTCCGGCGGCGACGCGCTCGCGCGTGCCGTGGAACAGATCTATGCAGCAAACGGCGGTTCGGAATACGGATTCGAGCCGATGAACCTCTATGACGGCGACCGCGCGGTCGGCCTGGTGCGCCCGGGCGACGGCGTGATCTTCTGCTGCCGCAGAGGCGAGCGCGAAACCGAGCTGACCGACGCGTTCACCGATCCGAACTTCAAGGGTTTCGAGCGCACCATGCTCGACCCGCTGGATTTTGTGATCCTCACGATGTACAGCGAACGCTATACGTATCTGCCGATCGCGTTTGCGCCTTCGAAGGTGCAGAAAACGCTTGCCGAGGTCCTTTCAAAGAACGGCAAAACGCAGATGCATCTCGCCGAAAGCGAGAAGTTCGCGCACGTCACGTTCTTCTTCAACGGCGGAAACCAGAAGCCGTTCGAAGGCGAGGACGATTTTCGCATCCCCTCCCCCAAGGGCGTGCCGTTCGACACGGTGCCCGAGCTGAAGCTGCCGGAGGTTTACGAAACGCTGAAGGGCGGACTCGACAAGGGCTATGACTTTATCGTCACGAACTTCGCAAACGGCGATGTGATCGGGCACACCTCGTCCGACGCGGCAAAGCCGGTCGCCTGCGAAGCAATCAGCAAATATGTCGGAAAAACGGTTGCGTACGCGCGCGAAAAGGGGTACACTGTACTTGTCACCGCGGACCACGGAAACATCGAGATCCTGCATACGCCCGAGGGCAAGCCGCATGTTTCGCACACGACGAACCTCGTCGCCTGCATCGCACTCGGCGAAGGCACCGAACAGCTGAAAGCGGACGGCAAGCTTTGCGACGTCGCGCCGACCGTCCTTTCCGCAATGGGGCTTGAACAGCCCGCGGAAATGACCGGCACGCCGCTGTTCCGCTTTGCAAAACCGGGCAAGGTCCTGCTTCTCATCTGCGACGGCTGGGGACTCGATCTGCCGACGGACAACAACCCGATCTTCACCGCATCGACGCCCGAATGGGACGCGCTGCTGAGCGGTTATCCGTATGCGAAACTCGAAGCATCCGGTCCCGCGGTCGGTCTTGCAGCGGGCAAGACGGGCAATTCCGAGGCGGGGCACATCAACCTCGGCTCCGGACGCGTGGTTCTTCAGGACGACGTTCGTCTTGACAACGCGATGAAGGACGGCTCGTTCGCGCAGAATCCGGTGTTCCTGAACACGCTGAACGGTGTGAAAGAGCGCGGCACGGCGCTGCACCTGTTTGCACTGCTCACCAAGAAGTCCTCGCACGGGTCGATCGACTATCCTCTTGCGCTGGTCGATATGGCAAAGAACGCGGGCGTAAAGGACGTGTACGTACACGTCATCTTCGACGGCCGCTCCACCGAGCCGGGCAGCGCGCCTGCGCTGCTTCGCGAGTTCGGCGAAACGCTCGAGCAAAAGGGCATCGGGCTGATCGTGTCCGGCGTCGGCAGAGGCGTCGCGCTTGACCGCGATCAAAACTGGGCAAAGATACAGCGTTCCTATGACTCGCTCGTCGCGGGAACCGGTACGCCGTATCGGGAATAAACATTTGAATTTCAATACTGGAGGAACATCAATGGTTAACGTTGGCATCATCGGCGCGGGCCGCATCGGTCAGGTCCACGCAAAAAGCATCCTTACCGGCGTTCCGGACGCAAAGATCCTTGCGATCGCGGATCCGTACATGAAGCCCGAAGTCGCCGAATGGGCAAAGTCCGTCGGCATCGAAGGCGTTTACACCGACTATACGCAGATCCTGAATGATCCGCGCATCGATGCGGTCCTGATCTGCGCTTCGACCAACCTGCACGCCAAGATCTCGCTGGAAGCGATCGCGGCAGGCAAGCACATCTTCTGCGAGAAGCCGATCGATCAGAGCATTGAAAAGATCGAAGAAGTCAAAGCAGCGCTGCTCGCTTCCCCGAAAAAGCTCGTCTATCAGGTCGGTTTCAACCGCCGTTACGACCACAACTACCGCGCGATGCGCAAAGCGATCGAAGAAGGCAAGATCGGCGAGGTGCAGTATGTGCGCATCAGTTCGCGCGATCCGGAGCCCCCACCCGCCAAGTACGTTGCGGTGTCCGGCGGCATCTTCATGGACATGATGATCCATGACCTCGACATGGTACGCTACCTGTCCGGTCAGGAAGTTGTGGAGCTGTATGCGCAAGGTGCATGCCTCATCGATCCCGCGATCGGCGAAGCGGGCGACGTGGATACGGTCACGATCACGCTGAAGCTCAGTAACGGCGCGCTTGCCACGATCGACGGCTCGCGCAAGGCGGTCTACGGCTACGATCAGCGCGGCGAAGTATTCGGTTCGAAGGGCTGCGTGCAGAGCGCGAACGATTCGGATTCCAACATCGTGATCTCCACGGTGGACGGCGTGACGGGTGAAAAGCCGCTCTGGTTCTTCCTGGAGCGCTACATGGGTTCGTATCAGGCGGAAGTGCGCGAGTTCATCGACTGCGTCAAGAACGGCAAGGAACCGTGGGTCGGCATCGAAGACGGTCTCCTTTCGATCAAACTGGCACTCGCATGTGCAAAATCCATGAAAGAAAACCGCCCCGTCCGCATCGACGAGATCTGAAATCATAATCGTTTCATTCGGATTTCTTAATTTCACAAATGCGGATTTCCGAAGTATGATAGGTTTGGAAAGGAAGGTTTATCATATGGCAAAAATCAAAGTCGGTGTTGCCGGATACGGCACAATCGGTCAGCGTCTGGCTGACGGCGTCGCCATGCAGGGCGATATGGAACTCGTGGGAATCGCGGATCTCGCGCCTACGCTGTCGATCCGCGCGCTGCGCGAGAACGATATGATCGGCGCGAACAACGTCAAGTACAATCTCTATCTCGTGGACGGCGCAGACAGAGACGCATTTGCGAAGTATGACATCCCCGTCGCGGGCACGTTCGAAGAGCTGTGCCGCAGCGTCGATATCATGCTCGACTCCTCCCCCGGCGGCGTCGGCGCAAAGAACAAAGAGCTCTATGAGAAGGTCGGCGTGAAGGCGATCTTCCAGGGCGGCGAGAAGAACTCCGTTGCGGACGTGTTCTTCCACGGTTATGCAAACTACGAAAAGGGTCTCGGTCAGAACTATCTGAAGCTCACGAGCTGCAACACGACCGGTCTGATCCGTGCGGTCGACTGCCTCGATCGCGTCATCGGCATCGAGAAGGTCGCGATCACGATCATCCGCCGCGTCGCGGATCCGGGCGATTATCACCGCGGACTCACCAACGCGCTGCAGATCGACAAGGCGCCGTCGCACCAGGCGGTCGACCTGATGACGATCATGCCGCATGTCGAAGCGACGGGCATTCTCGTACACACGCCGGTCACGCACGGTCACATCATCACCGTGCTCGCCACCGCAAAGGACGGCAAAAAGATCACGCGTGAGATGGCTCTGGAAGCGTTCCGCAAGCATCCGCGCATCCGCACCGTCACGATCGACGAGGGCTTTAAGGGCAACGCGAGCCTGTTCAAGTACGCGCGCGATCTCGGCAACCGCAGAGGCGATATGTATGAGATCGGGCTGTGGGAAGACAGCATCGTCGAAAGCGGCAACGACATCATGTTCGCGATCAATATCCCGCAGGAGAGCGTGACGATCCCCGAAACGATCGACGCGATCCGCGCAAGCATGAAGATGCAGCTGACCCGCGAAGAAGGTACCGCGAAGACGAACGAATACCTGAAGATCGGACGTTTCAAAAAACTTTAATTCTCAGAAAGAGGTTCATGCATGCGATTCGGAATCAGAACGCTGGACGAACTCCCGGTACGCGGAAAAACGGTCCTCTGCCGTGTGGACATCAATCAACCCGTAGATCGTGATGCGGGGACGCTCAAAAGCATCAACCGCATCACGGCCTGCGTGCCGACAATCCGCGAATTGTCCCAAAATGGCGCAAAGGTCGTTTTGCTGGCGCACCAGGGCAGCGATATCGAGTACAAAAATTTTTATACGACCAAGCCGCACGCCGCGGTGTTGTCGAAGCTTCTGGACCGCGAGGTCCTTTGGATCGACGACGTCTGCGGGCCTGCGGCGCGGCAAGCCATTCGCGATCTCAAGGATGGCGATGTTTTGCTTTTGGACAACGTTCGCTTCGTCGCGGAAGAGCAAACGCTGTTTGAAATGAAGCTGCATCTTTCGCACGAGCAGCAGGCAAAAACGCTGCTCGTGGAAAAGCTTGCGCCGCTTGCGGACTGTTATGTGTGCGACGCGTTTGCGGCGGCGCACCGCGATCAGCCGAGCCTGTGCGGATTCGAGCAGGTCCTTCCCTCCGCAATGGGACGGCTGTTCGAAAAGGAATACTGCACCGTCTCGTCGGTCATGGAACAGCCCGAACGTCCCTGCGTGTTTGCGCTGGGCGGCGCGAAGATCTCCGACGCGTTCCTGATGATGCAGACGGTCCTCGAACGCGGCGTTGCCGATACGATCCTGACCGGCGGACTCGTTGCGAACATCTTTCTGATCGCGAAAGGATGCGACATCGGCAAGGGCAGTTATGATTTCATCGTGAAATCGAACTATGCAGAATACTTCGACCGCGCAAAAGCGCTCTATGCGCAGTACGGCGAACGGATCATGCTGCCGACCGACCTTGCATGGGTTGAAAACGGCGAACGCAGAGAAGCGAAGCTCGGCGCGATCCCCGAAGAGATCGGCGCGGTCGACATCGGTCATGAAACGGCGGATGCGTACCGCAGGATCGTTCTTTCCGCAAAGACCGTGTTCGTCAACGGACCGATGGGCGTCTTTGAAAAGGCAGAAAGTGAATACGGCACCAAGGCGCTGTGGCAGGCGCTTGCGGACACCGACGGCTTTACGGTGCTCGGCGGCGGCGACAGCATCACGGCGACCGAGAAATATCAGCTGACCGATCGGATCGGTTACATCTGCACGGGCGGCGGCGCGTTGATCCGCTTTTTGAGCGGCGAAGAACTGCCGGTAGTAAAAGCTTTGCGGCACGGCTCGATGCTGCCGCTGGGATAAGGAGGAAGCTATGGATTATCAGGAAATCAAATCGATCGAAGCGTTTGCTCTGCGCATCCGCATGGCGGCGCTCGAGGCGATCCATTCGATCGGCTCCGGTCATGTCGGCGGTGTGATGAGCATCTCCGATGCGCTCGCCGTGCTGTACGGCCGCGAAATGCGCTACCGCCCGGAGGATCCGAAATGGCCGGATCGCGACTACCTTGTGATGTCGAAGGGACATGCGGGTCCCGCGGTCTATGCGACGCTGGCGCTGAAGGGATTCTTCCCCTATGAAGAGCTTAAAACGCTGAATCGCGGCGGCACGCGGCTTCCGAGCCACTGCGACCGCAACAAGACGCCCGGCGTCGACGTGACGACCGGCTCTCTGGGTCAGGGCACATCGCAGGCGGCGGGTCTCGCGCTCGGCAACAAGATCAAGGGACGCGACAACCGCGTGTTCCTGATCGTCGGCGACGGCGAGATGGACGAAGGTCAGTGCTGGGAATCGTTCCTGTTCGCAAGCGCGAAAAAGCTCGGCAATCTCGTTGTGCTGATCGACTGGAACAAGCGCCAGCTCGACGGATACCTCGACGAGGTCCTGCCGATGGGTGACTTTGTCGCGAAGATGGAAGCGTTCGGCTTTGACACGGTAAAGGTCGACGGCGGCAGCGTCGAAGAGATCGCGGCTGCGCTGGAGCGCACGAGAGCCGGCGGCGACAAGCCGTACGCGATCGTACTCGACAGCATCAAGGGTCACGGCGTCGAAGAGATC
>ONMC01000071.1 GCA_900318745.1 uncultured Eubacteriales bacterium | reverse complement strand
GTAAGTTGCATAGTCCGCAGAGTGGGGTTCGCCGTCCAGGAGCAGGAACTGCACTTCGGGATAATCATCCTGTACGAGGAAGATTGCTTCTTCGAAGAGGTAGCCCGGGCAGACGATCGCGTTTGCGCCGTTGCCGATCGCGGTCTTGATGGTCTCAACACGCGCTTCGGTGGAGTCCTCGGACGGACGATAGTAATCGTAGCCTTCGCCCTGCTTCATGCCGTTGGCTTCGCAGAACTTGACAACGCCTTCCCATGCGCCCTGGTTGAAGGACTTGTCGTCGATGTTGCCGACGTCGGTGACCAGTGCAACCTTCAGTGCAGCTGCTTCTGCGGGCTGCTCTGCCGGCTCTTCAGCGGGCTGTTCTGCCGGCTGCTCCGCCGGCTGCTCTGCGGGCTGTTCCGCAGGCTGCTCTGCAGGCTGCTCTGCCGGCTGCTCTGCGGGCTGTTCCGCAGGCTGCTCTGCCGCGGGTGCCGCGGTGCATGCAACCGCAAAGACCATTGCGAGAACCATCAACAATGCGATGATTTTCTTCATTTTGATTTCCTCCTGATTAAGATTCTCCCTATAAAGGGAAATGTATTATACGCCGTGCGTACGGATGTATTATAACAGATACTTTTTGATATGAAAAGAGAAATCTTCGATATTTTTCAAAAAATTTTTACAAACCCGTAAAAAATACGTAAAAACCACCCGATATTTCACGGGTGGTTTTTCTGTGTACGCTTTGAAATTACTCCTCGTCCGCCTTGAAGTTTGCGAACAGGCTTGCCAGAGACGTGGTCGTCTGGGTCACCGGCGGGAGCTCATACTCACCGTCTTCGGAGTTGCGGCGGCGGCGATCCGGACGGGATTCGCGGCGTTCGCCGTTGTCCTGCGAGCGGCGCGCGCTGCGCTCCTCGCGTTCCTTGTTCTGCTGCTCACGCTGTGCTTCGCGCTGTGCTCTGCGCTCTGCATTGACGCGATCGCGCTCCGCCTTCTCTGCCGCGAGCTGCTCTGCGATCTCGGGGTTCTCCTCGATGAGAGCGTCCTTGCGGGACAGGCTGATGCGCTTTGCTTCGACGTTGACGTCCAGAACCTTGCAGCGAACGATGTCGCCGACCTTCAGCTCGTCTTCGACCTTCTCGATGCGGTGGATGCCGACCTGCGAGATGTGGATGAGACCGTCGATCGTCGGCTCAAGCGCGACGAACGCGCCGAACGGAACGATGCGGACGACCTTGCCCTCGACGATGGTGCCGATCGGGTACTTCTCTGCCGCCTTGGTCCAGGGCTTCGGCTGAAGCTGCTTGTAGCCCAGCGAAATGCGTTCCTTCTCGCGATCGACGCCGAGGATCAGCACTTCGATTTCCTGACCGATGGACAGCGCATCGCTCGGATGCTTGACTCTGCCCCATGCGCAGTCGGTGACGTGTACGAGACCGTCGAGACCGCCGATGTCGACGAACGCGCCGAAATCGGTGATGCGGCGAACGATGCCGTGGATCTTCTCGCCGACGACGAGAGAATCCCACTTCGCCTGCTTGGCTGCCTTTGCTTCATCGAGCAGGACCTGCTTGATGGAAGCGACGATGCGCTTCTTGCCCTTGTCCGCTTCGAGGACCTTGACCTTGACGGTCTTGCCGACATACTCGCCGAGGTTTTCGACGTATTTGGTGGAAACGTGCGAAGCCGGAATGAAAGCGCGGATACCGCCGTTGATCTCGGCGATGAGGCCGCCCTTGACGACTTCCTTTACCACTGCCTCGTAGACCTTGCCTTCGACGTCGTCCGCAAGCATTTCGTCCCAAAGCTTCTTGCCTTCGACGTTCTTGCGGGAGAGGCGCACATTGCCCTCACCGTCATTGACCATGACAACTTCTACATCGATGCTGTCGCCTTCCTTGACCGTGTCTTCCGGACGGACTTCGGGATCCTGCGAGAATTCTCCCTTGGGGATCACGCCGTCTGCCTTGTAGCCGATGTTGACGAATACTTCGCCGTCCACGATCTGGAGCACGGTGCCCGTGATCATCTGACCGGGATGGATGCGTCTGACGGTCTTTTCAAAGGCCTCTGCAAACGTTTCGGGCTCGGCTTCTGCCTTTGCCTCGACAGCTGTCGCTGCTTCTTCGACAGCTTCAACTGCTGCCGGCGCTTCTTCTACCGCTTCAACGGTTTCCTTCACTTCTTCGACCGCTTCAGCTGCTTCTTCGGCGACCGTCTCAACGGCTGCCTGCGCTTCTTCTGCAACGACTTCAGTGGTTTCGGCGACAACCTCAGCGGGAGCTTCCGCTTCGATGGTTTCTAACGTCGTCTTTTCGAGTTCGCTCATTACTTGTTTAACCTCCCTAATCATCGCGTGGGGCGTCGATGCGCCTGCGATTACACCTATTATATCATCGTGATTTATTTTTGCAAGAGAAATTTTGCCGATATTATCGATGATTTCGGCATTCCGACAAGTTTTTTCAGTTAATTCAAGCAAAGCGCGCGTGTTTGCGCTCGTTTGTGAACCGAGCACGAAGATCCTGGTACATTTTCGCGCCAGCCGCTCCGCTTCCTCCTGACGCTGCCGCGTCGTATCGCAGATCGTGCACGTCGCGTGAAGGGTCTTGCAACGCCGTGAGAGGATCTCGCGGATCGCGTCGAAATCCTGCTGTTTTGCGGTCGTCTGTGCCACGAACGTGACCGTGTCGGGCAGCTGTGCCGTTTCCGCCTCGCCGACCGATCCGATCGTGATCGCGTTCTTTCCCGCGCGGCTTCGGATGCCGATCACCTCGGGGTGTTCGGACTTTCCGAGGATCACGACCGTTTCGCCCGCTGCGCTTGCGCGTTCGACGATCCTGTGGATGCGCTTGACAAACGGGCAGGTCGCGTCGATGACCGCAACGCCCTTCTGTTCGCACGCCCGAAACACCTCGGTCGGCGCGCCGTGCGCACGGATCACGAGCGTATCGCCCGGTTCGAGCGCATTCACGTCTCCGATCGCGCGGACTCCGCGCGATGCGAGTTCGTCCACCACCTGCTCATTATGAATGATCTTGCCGTAGGTAAACACGCGCGGATGCCCCTTCGCCGCTTCGTTCACGAGATCGATCGCCCGCGAAACGCCGAAACAGAATCCGCCGTGCTCTGCAAAACAGACTTTCATCACATACTCTCCGCAATGTCCCGAAGCGTCATCATCGCGTCGGTGATCGCCGCGTTCACCGCGTCGACCGGTTTTTTGCCGGGACAGCGTGCCTTGACCTCGCTGGGATAGATCGGATCGCCGACCGCCGCCTTCATGCGCTGACCGAATTTGCGGTCGTGATGCACCATATAGATCGGTACGATCGGCGCATCCGCCCGAAGCGCGATAAACGCGCAGCCCTTGTCGAGCGCATCCATATCGCGTTCGGTACCGGAGCGATGCCCTTCCGGAAAGATGCCGAACGCCTTGCCCTTATTGAGCAGATCGACCGCTCTTTTGATCGCCTTGGTGTCTGCGGTGCGCTGATTGACCGGGAAGCACAGCAGCAGCCGGAAGATCGTGCGCATGAGCTTCGACGAGAACAGCGTCGACTTCGCCATGAAATGGATGAACCGCGTCGTGATCGTCACGATCCATAAGGGGTCGCTCATCTTGACGTGATTCGATACATAGATCACCTTTCCCTTGCTTTTGAGCGCCGCGCGGTTGTACACCTTCGGCCGCCCGTATATCAGCAGGATCGGTTTTAAGATCAGCACGCCGAGCAGATACAGCATGGTTCAGACCTCCCGCAGCACGGCGTTCGTCGCTTCTTCGATCGTCAGATCGGTCGTGTCGATGCGCATCGTGTCCGCGCCGCAGTACAGCGGTTTATAGGCGCGTTCGCTGTCCTGCCGGTCGCGGCGGACGATGTCCTTCAGGATCGTGTCGTAATCCGCTTCCTGTCCCGTCTCAATCAGCTGCCTGTATCTGCGGTTTGCGCGCTCCTCCGCCGACGCCGTGACGAAAAACTTGTACGGCGTGTCGGGCAGCACGTTCGTGCAGATGTCGCGTCCGTCCATGACGACGCGCTGCGCATGCGCCACCTCGCGCTGCAGTTCGACGAGCCGGTCGCGCACGGCGGGCACGCGGCTGACGAGCGATGCGCCCTGACTGATCTCCTCGGTGCGCAGAAGTCCGGTCACGTCCTCGCCGTCCACGAGCATGTGCTGTTCGCTGCCCTGATACTGCACGCGCACGTCAAGCGTATGCACGAAGGTCGAAAGCCGCTCCTCGTCCGTGAAACCGACGCCGTGTTTCTTCGCCGCGACCGCGACCGCGCGGTACATCGCGCCCGTATCGAGATAGGGAATGCCGAGCGCTTGCGCAACGCGCTTGGCAATCGTGCTCTTGCCCGCGCCCGCGGGTCCGTCGATGCCGATGCTTTGTTTCATTTTTATACCTCCGTGGGAATGCTGCTTCCGGCCAGCGCGCCGGTCGACCAGGCGATCTGCAGGTTGAATCCGCCGGTGAAGGCGTCCACGTCGAGCATTTCGCCGGCGAAATACAGGTTTTTGATTTTCTTCGACTCCATCGTCGACGGATTGACCTCGCGGATCGAAACTCCGCCGCGGGTAACGATCGCCTCCGCGATCGGTCTTGCGCCCGTTACGTGCAGTTTCAGACCCTTGAGCGTTTCGACGAGCGCCGTCCGCTGCGCCTTCCGGCAGTTGCCCGCCGGTTCGGACGCGTCGATTCCCGCCGTTTCCAGCACGATGCCCAGCAAACGCTGCGGCAGCAGCCCGTAAAGCGCGCCGCCGAACGATTTCTTCGCGTTCGCCGCGAGATCGCGCAGAAGTCTTGCATCGAGCTGTTCCTCCGAGAGCCCCGGCTTCAGATCGATCGACAGCACCGTGCCTTCGGGATGTTCCGCGACAAGCGCGGACGCCGAAAGCACCAGCGGACCGCTGACGCCGAAGTGCGTGAACAGCATTTCGCCGAGTTCGGAATAGACTTCCTTTCCTTTATAATCATAAGCGGTGAGCGTCACGTTTTTGAGCGTCAGACCCGAAAGCGCTTCACACCACGTTTCCTCGGTTTCCAGCGGGATCAGCGACCCCGTCGGCGGCGTGATCGTATGTCCGAGCGCCTGCGCAAAGCGCAGTCCGTCGCCGGTGGAGCCGGTGCTCGGATAGGAAAGCCCGCCGGTCGCGAGGATCACCGCGTCGAACGGCTCGACCGTCTCCCGGACGCGTACACCGCTTACCGACCCGCCGTTTGTCAAAATCTCCGAAACGCGTGCGTTCAGGCGAACGTCGACGCCGCTTTTTTTCACGGTGCGCTCCAGCGCTTTCAGCACATCGCTCGATTTATCCGACGCCGGAAACACGCGCTGTCCGCGCTCGACCTTGGTCGGCACGCCCGCCGATTCGACGAGCTCGATGATCGCCGCGCTGTCGAAACCGGCATATGCGCTGTACAGAAAACGCGGATTTTTGACCACGTGCCGGAAAAATCCGTCGCGGTCGCAGGCGTTCGTCAGATTGCAGCGTCCCTTGCCTGTGATAAACAGTTTTTTGCCGAGCTTTTCGTTCTGCTCGAGCAGTGTAACGGCGTGCCCGTGCTCCGCCGCCTTGATCGCCGCGAGCTGTCCCGCGGCGCCGCCGCCGATGACCGCAACTCTCATGCTTCACCTCCGAATTCCCCGGAAAGATCGACCGCATCGATCCGTGCGGAATCATAGCCCATCGGTGTGACCGTTACATACCCTTTTTTGAGCCATGCATAATCGGTGTCCTCGTCCGGATCGCACGGAAGCTTGCCGCGCGGCGCCCAGTAATACGGGCGGTCGAGCGGATCCTCACGCCGCACGTATTCGCGATTGTACCGGATGTGTGCCAGTCCGGCCGTTCTGTATCCTCTGATCTGCCCGAGCGGCACGTCCGGCACATTGACGTTCCAGAACATGCCGAGCGGCAGCGGATGCTTTTCGGCGATTTCGACCATGCGTTCGGTAACCGCGACGGCCGTCTCGAAATGCGTCGGTTCACGATGGTCCAGTGACATCGCGATCGCCTGCAGCCCGTAGAGCGCCGCCTCCTGTGCGCCCGCACAGGTGCCCGAATACAGCGTATCCGTGCCGAGGTTCGGTCCGAGATTGATCCCCGAGATCACAAGGTCCGGCTCCGGCACCAGGTTGCCGATCCCGAGCCGCACGCAGTCGACCGGCATGCCGTCGACCGCGAACGCCGCTTTCACCGGCGCATCGACCGCGACCGGGACCGCGCGCAGCGGAGATGAAAGCGTCATTGCCTTCGATACCGCGCTTCTCTGCCGATCCGGCGCCGCGACATAAACTTCGTGCCGCGCGGACAGCGCGCGCATCAGATATCGGATGCCGACCGCATCAACGCCGTCATCATTGACCAAAAGAATCCGCATTCCATATGCCCCCAGTTTGTAGTATCTTCAGTATAGCAAATCCCGCCCGCCGTTGCAAGGACCTGCAAGCGAAAAAGGGACTGCGCCGCAGTCCCTTTTCCGTTTTCGATTTACAGGTTTTCGTTTTTCAGCGCGTCGATCGGGTTTTCGCGGCTGATGCGTCTTCTTGCGTAGAGCATCGTGGCAAATACGACGGCAAACACCGAGCCGACCGCGATCAGAATGCTTTGCCACGGCATGTAGAATCCGCGCTCCAGCTCCTGCGCGACGATCTTGTGAATCAGGAACGTCACGCCGACCGACACCGGAAGTCCGAACAGCAGCGCGCGCAGTCCGTAGATGACGCATTCGTAGCTGAGCATTCTGCGCATGCCCTTCTCCGTCATGCCGATCGATTTCAGCATTGCGAACTCCCTGCGCCGCAGCATGATGTTCGTGCTGATCGTGTTGAACACGTTCGCCGCCGCGATCAGCGAGATCAGGATGATGAAGCCGTAGGCGAACACGTTGACGACGCCGACGATCATGCGGCTCTGTTCGCGTTCCTCCGCGATGTCGCCCGCATACGCGTTATAGCGCCAGTCGGCATTCTTGATCCGTTCGAGGATCGCCGTTGTGAAGCCCTTGTGGTCGGTGACCGCAAAGAACATCTGCGCCTGCGTCTCGCCGTTCAGAACCGCCGGATCGAGGCGCGAGAACGGATACAGGATCGACGCGTTGTTGGTCGGGATGCAGAAGTCGTCCGTCTTTACAAACGCGTCGGCCGTGTAGGTGACCGTCTCGGTCGCTTCCTCGATCGGGAGCACGGCGTCCGCCATTGCGATGTCGAGCGTACGGCTGTACTCGTTCTGCGCATCCATCACCGCATGCCAGTAGCCCTCCGGATAGTACGCGATCCGCGTTTCCGATGTTTCGGAATCGGAATCGTACTCCCAGACAAACCCGTCGCGGGCCCGGACCTTTTGCGTCGAAACCGTTGCGGGCAGCGCGTCGGAACGGAACAGATCGAAGCGATACCGCTTGGAGCCGTTTGCACCGTACACGGTTCGCGTAATGTCGCTGTTCATCAGCACGCCGTTGGGGTTCTCGGAATCGAAATACGGTTCCGGATCGACGCCGCTTGCCCTGCATAGGTTGCGGAACGCGGCGTCCTCCAGATACAGCACCTGTACGGGCACAAACATTTTACCGTCCGCCTCGGTGCGGCTGGTCGGAACGCTCTTGAACGCATCGGTCAGCAGCGCGGGATCGGTCGCATAGCCGCCAAGATCGAAGCTCTGCACATAGTAATAGGCCGAGCGCGTGACGCCCTCATATGCGCGCATCTCGCGCATTACATCCTCGACGACGCCGACCGGCACGTTCGCGAACACGTCGATGTTCGTGTTGTCCGACAGCGTTTTCACCATATCGGTGAGGTAGGTGCAAAACGACGAGGCGGAGATGAACAGCACTACGCTCATAAACAGCGACAGCACCGTCGCGCGATAGCCCTTTTTGTTGCGCTTGAAGTTCTTCGCGCCCATCGCGCCCTCGAAGCCGAACAGCTTTTCGGTGAGCTTGGAGGTTTTGACCTCCTTCGCCTTGGTCCTGATATCCGCTGTGCTGCGGATCGCTTCGATCGGCTGCAGGCGCGCCGCTCGCCGTGCGGGAACCGCGGCGGAGATCAGCACCGTAATGAGCGCGATGACCGCCGCGATCAGCAGCGCGACCGGATGCAGTACGAGCCGCATCGACACCGCCGAGCCCGGCATGAGCCGCGTAAACGTGTCCTTCAACGCCCACAGCGTGACCCCGATGCCGAGGCAGCCGATGAGAAGCCCGACCGGGATGCCGATGCCCGAAAGCACCAGCGCTTCATAGCGCACGGATGCGCGGATCTGCTTTTTCGTCGCGCCGATCGATTTTAAAATGCCGAACTGGCG
>ONMC01000128.1 GCA_900318745.1 uncultured Eubacteriales bacterium | reverse complement strand
GGATCGAGCATAGCCGTTGCTTCATCAAGGACCAGGATTTTCGGGTGCAGAGCAAGAATGCCGGCGATGGCGATGCGCTGCTTTTGCCCGCCGGAAAGGTGATGCACGGCCTTTTCCGAAAACGCTGTCATGCCGACCGAGGCAAGCGCCTCGTCGACTCTTTTTCGGATTTCATCAGGAGCAACGCCGAGGTTTTCGGGACCGAACGCAACGTCTTCCTCTACGACGGTCGTCACCAGCTGATTATCCGGATTCTGAAACGCCATACCGACCTGTTGGCGGATCGCGAGAATGTTCTCCTCGTTTTGTGTAGAGAGCCCGTTCACCGTAACCGTTCCAGAAGCCGGCAGAAGAAGCCCGTTGATGTGCTTCGCAAGCGTGCTTTTTCCGCTTCCGTTATGCCCGACGATCGCGGTAAACGAACCGTCTTCAATCGTAAGCGATACGTCTTTCAAAGCCGGTTCCTGCGTGCCATCATATTGAAATGTTACGTGATCAAATTGAATCATGTAATCTCCGATCTGTCTGCGTCAATTCACAGATTAACAGTATATATTAGCGCAACTGTTTTTTCAAGAGTTTGCACCGGCGGAATCGAATAAAGATGAACGCGAAAAGCGATCCGAATCGCTCGGATCGCCGGTTTCAGATCACCGTCACTTCACCGCGTTCGACTGCATATGTTTTTCCGTCAGAGGTCTGTACCAGAAGCCGGAACGCATCGTCGATTCCGATCGCCGTACCGCGCAGAGTTCGCTCCGCGTCAAGAAACATGACCGATTGACCGATGACCGTCTGTCTGTCACAGTATTCCCGATAAAACGGCTGATCCGGGAGTCGATCATAATAATACCTGAACCGTTCCAGCAAGCGATCGATGAACTTGAGACGGACCGATTCATCATAAGCCGTTTGAAATACGGATGTTGCGATGTCTTCGATCTGTTTCGGAAATCCATCCTGTGGCGTAAACAAGTTCACACCGATTCCGACAACCGCGTATAAATATGTCCCGTCCTTTGAAAAAGCACCTTCCGTAAGGATCCCGACCGCCTTTTTTCCGCGAACATAAATGTCGTTGACCCATTTGATCCTGCATGGAATGTCGAATGATTCGATGGTTTCGGCCGCCGCCACGGCCGCAAGACATGTAATGGAAGACGGGGAGAGGGCTTCCGTCGGGCGAAGAAGGATCGAACAGTACAATCCGGTGTCTTTCGGTGAATAGAATACCCGATTCATACGTCCGCGTCCATTTGTCTGTTCCGATGCGATCAACACATATCCTTCCGGCGCATTCTGCTTTGCCAGATCTTTCACGACGGTATTCGTCGATTTGACGCTGTCAACCGTATGTACCTCATACTGTAAAGGATTCAGCATGAAACGGTCTCCTTTGACACGTATGATCCGGTGCTTGCGCTCAAAAGCGCACCGTAGTCCACGAGGAACGTAATATGATCGCCGACGGCATAATCATGAGCCTTGGTGAGATCGAGCAGCAAATGATCCGAGCTTGCGCCGAGGATCCCGATGCGATCGTCGACAGGCGTCAGTCCGTCGGTGTTTACATCCTGTCTGCCGATCGCGGCGATCCCGCGATACATGATCCCTTTGTCAATATACCGTACTGTCTCGCCGAATGCATTTTTCGAAAGCGTACCGATCGGATAAGACGGTTTTTCTTTGCATTCCACGAGCATCGCCTCCAAAGTGAAAGCATCCTGGTAACACCCTGGAATCTTCGTATATGTACCGGGTATCACGCCGCACATGACAGATTCTCCGAGGCGGAGATGATTGATGCCTTTCGGAAGCCGATCCTCCAACAGCAATTTAAGCGATGTGCTGTTCCCTCCGGAAATCACGGGGATCGGAAGATGCAGCTCACTGCGAAGCCGTTCCGTGATCTCAACGAGCATTCCGAGGTTCGTCTCATCGGGAAGAACGGATCCGTAACACGTCAGGTTTGTGCCTGTTCCGTAAAATTCCAGATTCGGGCAGCGCTTGATCAATTCGCCGGCGTGCAGGATAGCGTCCCAATCACGATAAAAGATCCCTTCACGAAGATCGCCGAGGTCGATCATCAGAATAACACGATGAACGATACCGAGCCGTTGCGCTGCGTCCTGCAGTGCAAGAACGGTACGTTCTTCGCTTTCCAGACTGATGTCAGAAACACTTACAACCTCCTGCGCACGGTCGGGCGAGGAGATGCGAAGAGAGAGCTTTGGCAGGCAGGTCTTTGCCGCATGAAGATTCTCAAGCCGCGAATCGGCAAGCATATCGCAGCCGCTTTGATTGATGCATTCAATTACAACCGGATGCGCGCATACGACTTTGGAAACAAGTGCGATCGAGACGCCGCGTTTATGCGCAGCTTCGACCAGCGTCTTCATGTTATGAAGCAGTTTTTCTTTATGGATAATCAGTTTCGGATCGTTTCCCATCGAATACTCTCCTTTAACAATTTCAATGCCGCTTCGGGATCTTCCTTAGAAAGAACGCCGATCGAGGCCATGATATAGTCATGATCGAACAACAGCTTTGCAACGCCGGGTGAGGGGAGAAGCTGCATTTTTGACTTATTGCAGTCAGCGATCGAACGCAGGATCGATTCGCGATGCGGAAGCCTTGTCAGTGCACCGCCCGTTCCGACAACCCACTTGATCGCCGAAAGATCTTTTCCTTCCGCGATCGTACGCCGCCCCTGCGGGGTATAGAGGTGCCGAAGCTTTCCCGCATGTCTGTCAATCGCGACAAGACCTGCTTCCAGGCACAAACGCTCCGTGAGACGGAATTGTTCGGCAGTGTTCGGAATCGGCAGATAGGAACGCATCACGGCGTCCGTATCGATCTGAAGCTCTTTATTCAATGCGTCCGTACCGATTCGATCGACCAGATTATGCGCATTGATATACAGACCGAGATCGCCTTCGACGGTTCGTTTTGCCTTCGGCTCCGGAGAAGTCATCATGGAAACGATTTCGGGAGACCCTTCCGTCACGGAATGAACGTCTGTCGTTGCACCGCCGATATCCAGCACAACGAGATCGCCGATATCCTCATACAAAAGCTGAGATGCAAGCATAACGCTTCCGGGCGTCGGCAGAATCGCGCCGTTGACCATATCGCGTATATGCTCCATGCCCGGGGCGTTCGTAATATGCTTTTCGAACATGACATGAATGCATTTTCGCACGGATTCAACGTTCATCTGATCGAGCTTCGGATATACATTGTCGGCGACAGAAAGGGGAATACCGTGTTCTTCCGCAATGCGTGAGATCATCGTGCGATTCTGAATATTACCGCAGTAAACCACAGGCGTTTTCATACCGCTCTTTGCAATGGCACGCATATTGAAAACGGCTGTCTCTCGCTCGCCGTAATCCGTCCCTCCGGCCAAAAGAATCAGATTCGGTTTGACTGCTTTCAGATCGTCAATATCGAACTCGTTCAGCTTTCCTGCCGTCGTCTGTACGATGATCGCTCCGGCGCCGAGCGCCGCCGCTTCGCCGGCTCGGACCGTCATGTCGCGCACGAGTCCGTGTACCGTCATTCTGAGCCCGCCTGCGGCAGAACCGGAAGCAAGCATGCGATCGTATGTGATCGCATGCTCGCCTTCATTCCGTAATAAATCGTCGATCGCATTCTTGAGACCGATCCGCACGTCTCCGTCGAGTACCGTGGTCGGCGCTTTGCCCTGTGCAACAAACTTCGGTCTTGCCGTACCGAGCCCGTCGAATGCATTGACGATCGTTGTTGTGGATCCGATTTCGGCTACTAACGTGTCAACGTGCATTCTGCTCTCTTCTTGCGCGTTCTTTTACAAGGAAGGTCGCAACATGATTTCCGTGCGAACCGCGTCCGAATCCGACGTCTGCGCCCGCTTCACGCGCGCCTTCATCCGTGACCTGCGTACCGCCCGCAACGAACATCAGCTTGTCGCGAACGCCCATTTCCCGAGCGATCCGGTCGACCTTCGCGATGTTCTTATAGTGAATGTCGTCGTGCGAGATGATGCATGATGCGAGCATCGCGTCCGCATTTGTTTCGATCGCCGCCTGTACCAGCTTTTCCGGAGGGACGCTCGTACCGAGATAGATGCACTCGATCCCGTACTTTTCGATACCGCCGTGTTTGATATTCAGAATCTCGCGAAGGCCGACGGAGTGTTCATCGTCACCGATCGTGCCGGCAACGATACGCATCGGCTTTTTGTCGATTGCTTCCCACAGTTCTTCATCGCTCAGCACATCCGGCACCGTCGGAAGCACGAGATCATCCATGTTGATCGAGAATCCGACTTTTCCCTTCATTTCGATGCGTGTACCTTCCGCGCGCTGCATGATTTCG
>ONMC01000054.1 GCA_900318745.1 uncultured Eubacteriales bacterium | reverse complement strand
GCATGTTTGACGTGATCATCGGAAAACTGATGAAGCTCGTCGGCGACAACGTCATCGGCGTCTGCATCGTCACCGCGGTCATCGCGCTCGTCGGTCATCTCGACGGCGGCGGCGCATCCACGTTCTGCATCGTCATCCCGGCGATGCTGCCGGTCTATAAGCGCATGCACATGCGCCCGACGACGCTGCTGCGCATTGCGGTTCTTGCAATGGGCGTTCTGAATCTGATGCCGTGGGCAGGTCCGACCATGCGTGCGGCTTCGGTCCTCGGTATGGAGGCGGGCGCGCTGTGGAAGACGATCCTGCCGATCCAGATCTTCGGTATCGTGCTGGCGTTGGCGCATGCGGTCCTTTCCGGTCTTTTAGAGAAGCGCCGCGGTGCGGGTCTGCACGGCAAGCTTGCCGAGCAGGAAGGCACGGTCGATCTCAAGGAAGCGCTGCATGAGGAAAAAGAAAACGAGCTTGCGCGGCCGAAGCTGTTCATTGTCAACATCCTGCTGACGATCGCGGTCATCGCGATGCTGATCTGGGACGTGTTCCCGAGCTACGTGCCGTTCATGATCGGCTGTGCTTTGGCGCTGTTTATCAACTACGGCTTCTCCGCAAAGATGCACAAAAAGATCATCAATCTGCATGCCGGTCCGGCTCTGATGATGTGCTCCACGCTGATGGGCGCAGCGATCCTGATGGGCGTTCTGACCACGAGCATCGGAGCAGACGGCAAGGCGATCTCCGCAAAGGTCATGGAACTGCCGCCGGATGCGATCCCGTCCGTGGTCCGGTGTCTTGCGAACATCGTATCTTCGATCCTGCCCGCGGCGCTCGGTCAGCATCTGCCGCTGATCATCGGCGTTCTGTCCGTGCCGCTCGCGCTTGCGTTTGACACCGACAGCTACTTCTACGGCATGCTGCCGGTCATGATCGGCATCGGTCAGGCGTTCGGCGTCAACGCGCTGCCGATCGCGGTCGCAATGGTCGTCTGCCGCAACTGCGCAACGTTCATCAGCCCGATGGTTCCGGCAACGCTTCTCGGCACCGGTCTTGCCGAAGTCGAGATCAAGGACCATATCAAGGCGAGCTTCCTCTGGGTCTGGGGATTCTCGATCCTTTGCATGATCTTTGCCGCAATCTTCGGGATCATGCCGCTGTAAGAAAACGAAAAAAGCTCCTCTGCCGAAAAGCAGGGGAGCTTTTTATGTCGGGTCAGATGCGTTCGAGCGCGCGGCGCAGCATGTCCGCATGGTCGAACGCAAGGTCACGTTCCGAAAGGCAAAGGTCTCCGGCGCGCAGCAGCAGCGCGGCGCCGTTCCGTTCGATCGAGAACCAGCGCGCGTCCGCGGCGTCGTCGCCCGCATGCGCTTTGATCGATACCGGATCGACCTGCGCGGCAAACGCGTCCGAAACGACCCAGCCGCGCGGATCGCGACCGGGGTTCGAAAACAGTCCGAGTTCGAGGATCGCATCGTTCGTAAGCCCGCTCACGCCGGTTTCCTCCGAGAGTTCGCGCAGCGCGGCGTCGAACGCCGATTCGTTCGGATTCACAAATCCGCCGGGGATCGCCCATTTGCCGAGGCACGGATGTCCCTTGCGCCGGATCAGCAGCACGCGGTCCGCCGCGGGAGAAAGCAGCACGAGATCTGCCGTCAGGTACGGACGCGGATACGTCTTTTTCCGGTAAGCGTCCAGGAATTCACGCTCGGTGAGCCCGTTTTGATCGCGAAGTTCCGTCATGCCGTTTTATCGGATCGCGATCGCTTCGATCTCGACCAGCGCGTCCTTGGGCAGACGGCGCACCTCGATCGCGGCGCGCGCAGGGCAGTTTTCGGTGCCGAACGCCTGCTGATAAACGGCGTTCATCGCGGCGAAATCGTTCATGTCGAAGAGAAACACGGTCGTCTTGACCACGCGGTCGAGATCCGTGCCCGCGGCGAGCAGGATCTCGCGCAGGTTTTTGATCGACTGCTCGGTCTGCGCTGCGATGCCCTCGGGGAACTTGCCGGTCTCGGGATCGAGCGGCAGCTGCCCGGATACGAAAACGAACGAACCGGCCGCAACGCCCTGAGAGTAGGGACCGATCGCCGCAGGTGCCTTGTCGGTATGAATGCTCAGTTTTTCCATGATGAATCTCCTTTTCGGTGATACTGTATTATACCATCCTGCGTCGGCGATTTCAATCGTTTCGCATGCGGGATAGGCAAATCGGAACGGATGTGGTATACTGGATCGGGCGGATGTTCCCGCAGGAAAGGACGGCTATGCAAGTTTCAACCCTGATTTTTGATCTGTACGGCACGCTTGCCGATATCCATACCGACGAAACGCTTCCGTCGCTTTGGCGCGAAACGGCAAAGGATGCGGGGTTTGACGGCGCGGAATCGTATCGCGCGGCGTACCTGCGCCTTTGTGCAGAAGAGGTACAGATCCGCGCAAAAACGCTTCCGGCCGTACCGGAGGAATGGATCGAACCGGAACTTCTGTACGTCTTTATGCGGCTGCATGCGTGCGGTCCCCAAAGGGCGCGGCAGGCGGCAAAACGGTTTCGCGAGCGCTCAACGCTGCGGATCGGGCGGATGCCGCATGCGATCGAAACGCTGGACGCGCTCCGGCAGGCAAACAGGCGCGTGTATCTGCTGTCCAACGCACAGTCGTGTTTCACGAACGACGAGCTTGTTGCGCTCGGACTCTCGGATCGGTTCGACGGCATCCTGCTTTCGAGCGACGCGGGCATGAAAAAGCCGTATCGCGGGCTGTTCGATCGGTTGATCGAAACGTATGGGATCGATCGAAACACGGCGCTGATGGTCGGTAACGATGCGGTCGCAGACATGGGCGGCGCACACGGCGCGGGTCTTCGCGGCGCATACATTCATACATGGCAGTCCGGCGTGCGGCCGAAGACGCTGCCGCCCGGATGCTTCGAGATCCGCGATCTGTGGGAATTGACCGATCTTCTCTGAAACAAAACCGGTGCGGGAAACCGCACCGGTTGTTTATTCGCAGAAGAGTTCGCACACCGCGATCGGGACGGCGCGTCCGCGCAGGGCGATGCGCCCGCCGTCCAGCAGCTCGCATTCGAGCTCGCCTCCGCGCGGCGACGCCTGATACGCGCGGATGACCCGCTTTTGCAGCGTATGCGCCCAATAGTCCGCAATCTGGCAGTGCGCGGAGCCGCACACCGGGTCTTCCGGCACAGCGGTCTCGGGCGTGAAGCTTCTCGATACGCAATCATACGTTCTGCCGCGTGACGTCGCGTTCCAGATGCGGCCGGGCAGCGCTTTCAGAAGCGCGTAGTCGGGCGTCAGCGCCCGCACGACGTCCTCGCTTTCGAACACGCAGTTGAGATCCAGTCCCAGGATCGCTTTGATCGGACGTGCGCCGTATGCGCGTTCCATCGCGTCGGTCACCGGGATCTCGGTCAGCGGGAACGTCGGAAAGTTCAGCTCATAACATTCGCCGACGCGCCGGACCGACAGCGGACCGCTGATCGAGGTATACGAGACCTGCTGTGCGTGCGGCTCGATTTCGTTCAGGATCACGAACGAGGCGGCAAGCGTCGCGTGTCCGCAAAGCTCCTCCTCCATGCTCGGCGTGAACCACCGGATCCGGAATCCGTCGCCCTCGCGCAGAAGAAACGCGGTTTCCGCAAGGTTGTTTTCCGCAGCGATCTGCTGCATCCGCGCATCCGTGATCGCGTGATCGAGCAGGCAGACGGCCGCCGGATTGCCGGTAAACGGCGTGTCCGTAAACGCGTCGATGATATATTGCTTCATTGTGCGCCTCCCTTCGGGACGAGGTCGATGATCGCATACTCCGAAAACGTGCCGGTTTTGAACGGGATCGCCCAGCCGGACAGCCCGGACGTGACGATGAACGTCGTATCGCCGCGCACGGACAAGCCGTAGATTGCGTCGTTCGCGCCGAGCAGCAGTCCGATCTGTCCCGCCGGAAAGATGTGTCCGCCGTGCGTATGCCCGGAGAGCACCAGATCCGCGCCTGCCGCGGCTTCGGCGTCGTAGTCGTTCGGCTGATGATCGAGCACGATCCAAAAGCGGTTCGGATCGACGGAGGACAGCAGCGTTTGCGCATCCGCGCGGCTTCGATCCGAGCGGTCCTTGCGCCCGATCAGCGTGACGTCCGCGCGAAGCGGAAGCGCCTCGTCCTCGAGGACCGTCACGTTGTTTTCGGAAAGCGCACGGATCAGATCGGAGGATGAAAAGTCGCGGTATTGATAATAACCGTTGTCGTGGTTGCCGAAGACAAAATACACGCCGTGCGTCGTATCGAGCGAGCCGAGCGCACGGCATGCCCGAAGCATATCGTCCTGTTCGGAATCATCGTCCACAAAGTCGCCGACGAGCACGACCAGGTCCGGCTGTTCCGCCAGGATCCGATCCATCTCCTTCGCAAAGCCCTCGCCGTCGAGCGTGACCCCGAGGTGCGAGTCCGCGATCAGCGCGATGCGCAGCGGCCGGTCGACGGCGTCGGATTCGACCGTATAGCTTGTGCGGAACACATGATGCGCCGCGATCCACCCGTAAAGCAGCACGCAGGCGGTCAGCAACACGGCGACGATCCCCGCGACATAGCGCTTCGGTTCGCGGGACGTCGCGCGGCGCACGATCCATGCGGCAAGGTCGCACAGCAGCCAGATCAGCGCGGCGTGCAGAACGGCGATCACAACGGCATACAGATTGACGAACCAAAACAGAAACAGCGTTCCGACGAGCGCGATCGAAATAAGCCATGCAAGCACATTGTGCCGCTCTGCAAGTTTTCGCATAAATTGAAAACGCCGCATGCGCGTAACCAGCCAGAACAGCGCGCCGAGTCCCAGCGCCGCTGCGGCGATCAGAAGCAAAGTCCAAAGAATCATACGCGGTCTCCTTTGTATCATTATCGCATACTTCCGGCGCGCGCGCAACTGAAAAACCGAAAACGCCCTCCCGCAGAGGAGGACGTTCGGATCGAGCCGGTTCAGATCGTACCGGTCAGCACAACGGTCAGCAGACCGGGCGTCGCTGCGCCGTTTTCACCGGTCGGGAAGGTCGCGGCGGGAACGGTCAGCGTCGTTGCGGCGCTTGCGGGAAGCACCAGTCGATCGTTCTCGAAGGTGAAGTCCGTAAAGGACGCGCCGTTGACCGTCACCGCGACGTCGGAAAGCGGCACGGGGAAATCGTCGGTCAGCACGAGGTCGGTCGCGGCGATGTTCACGGTCATCTGTTCACCGGTTCCGATCGGATCCGGCGACATCTGTTTTTCGATCGTTACGTCCGCGTATGCGCCGACGGGGACCGTTGCGGAGGCGGACGCGTTTTCCCCTGTGAGCGCGACCGAAGCCGTGTTGGTGATCTCACTGCCCTGTGAAAGCGGTGCGGATGCATTGACCGCAGCGGTATAAACGATCAGTGCGTTCGAACCGGCGGACAGGGAGGGGATCGTGAAGGTCACGCCCGATTCGCCGACCGCGGCGTCCGGCGCTTCGGAAAAGACGCCGTCGATGTACAGCGCGGCGGGACCGGCGTAGGTCAGCGGCACGATCGGATCGGCGGCACCTTCCGCCGTGAATGCGCCGAGGTCGTCCGTGACCGCAAGGTTCTGCAGCTGTGCGGCGCCGTTGTTCTGCACCGTGATGAGATACGTCAGCGCGGTATGTGCGCGGTATGCCTGCGCAAGAACGCGCTTCTCGATCGTGATCGCTTCGATGCGCTCGGCGACGGCGGGATTGGACTGCACGCTCGCGGTCGTCGTTCCGTATGTATAGGTCAGGTTGGCCTGATTGATGATGGTTGCCATAGAGATTCTCCTTTCCGGACGGCAGGCCGTCCGCTGTTATACTATGCAGACCGCGGGATTTTTGCCTGTACGCGGTCGCGCCGGTGCATGGCGCAGGGAACGGCGATCTTTTCATTCGCGCACGAAAAAAAGCGCCTCCCTGCGGAGACGCTTTTCGACGTTTCGTTTACTGTTCTTTTTTCGACATCATATAAGCGACGAAGAAACCGAGCGCGAGGCACAGAACGGCGACGGGGATGAACCACCAGTTCGAAAGGGAACCGACGAACGCCGCGTACTCCGAACCGAAGCACTTCGCCTTCAAAAAGATCGCGTAGGGTGAGGCGAGCATCAGCGCAAGGATGCCGTAATAGGTCGGCGTCGGGTGCCGGTCAAGGAGCCAGCGGATCGCCTTCGACACGATCAGAAGTCCCAGAATAATGCCGATGCCGAACGGAATGAGCACCAGAAGATGCGGACCCATTTCGGCAAAGTTCAGCGTCAGCGCACAGACGATAAAGCTCTTCAGATGCGTCATTACGCTGTTGTAGTAGCCGAGCACCAGCAGTACCATCGAGCCGGAAATGCCCGGCACGATCATCGTACCTGCGGCGATGAAGCCGAGCAGCAGCGCAAGCGCGGCGCTTAAGATCCCGTTGTTCAGCGCGTCGACGGCGCGGTAAACCGGCGTGCGCACCGTTTCGCCGCTGTTCTTTGCGGTCAGCGTCAGAAGACCGTCCTGTTCGATCGAAAGATCAAAGACGTCTTCGGCGCCGAGCGTATAATACACGCTCTTATCCGAGGCGCTGCGCAGCTTGTAACCGTCTTCGGGCTTGCCGAAGGTTCCGCCGGCGCTTTTGATCTCCCAGACGCTTGAGGACGGGTCGCCGTTCTGCACGACGAGTTCAAACTGCTGTTCGTCTTTCAGAACGATGCGCTCTCCGACGGACAGCTTGTCGGTCTCGTTCAGGATCCGGAACCGTTCGCTCGTATTGTCGTTCAGATACGGCAGGAGCACCATCAGCGCGATCATCACGAGCGCGACGATGAGGTAGCCCGGCTTGACCTTGTGTCCCTTGATCTGTTTGAACAGCATCGGCAGCGAGCCGAGGATCAGACCCGAGAACAGCAGGATCGTGAAAAACTCAAAGTTGGACAGCAGCCAGGTGATCACAAACGACAGTGCCGCCACGCCGAGCACGATGCCGACGGCGTACGGGATCAGCTTGATAATCGCGGCTTTTCTGCGCGCTTTATCCTTGGACGTGATCGATACCGCGTCTTCATAGACGCCGATCGTCAACAGCATCGAGCCGCCGGATACGCCGGGGATCACGATGGCAAGCCCGACAAGCGTGCCTTTCAGCACGGCGAGCAGCAAATTCAGCAGTTTCTTGGATGTTTTCATGCAACCATTGTATGCCTTTGGCGGCGTTTCGTCAATCGGACTGCCGCAATTCTTACAAGTTTTTAACAATCGTCTGCGGCGGGCAAAACAGCAATTCGTTTGTCAAATTGCCGCATTTTTGTCATACTCATTTCATAATCCGGGATTACAATACAGACAATACAAAAAGGAACGCATCCGAAAAGGGAGGCAATTATGGAATACAACGGATATGAATACGGATATCAGCAATCGAAGCGCAGCAAGCGCTCCGTCGGCATGGCGGTGCTGCTTGCCTGCACGGCGATGGCGGTCGTCATCGGTCTGTTTGCGGGCGTGCTGATCGTCAACCGCACGATCCAGCAGAGAACGGCAGAACTGCCGGCTTCTTCTCCGGCCGTTACGGCGGATGCGCCGACTCCCACGGCGGAACCGGCGCAGAACGTGACGCTTGCGACGGCGGAACCGGGCGGCGTGCAAACCGCGCAGACCGCAACGGGTTTCACCTATGACGGGCAGTATACGAGAGCGCAGGTCGTGGAAATGTGCGCGCCGAGCGTCGTCGGCATCGACGCCGTGTTCGAGCAGACCGTTTCCTACTGGGGACGCGCGCAGACCTATGAAGTGCCCGGCAGCGGCAGCGGCGTCATTCTGACCGAGGACGGTTACATCGCCACCTGCGCGCACGTCGTGGAAGGCGCGAAATCGGTTCAGGTCACGCTGAACGACGATACAAGCTACGACGCGACGATCGTCGGCGTCGACACGCGCAACGACATCGCGATCATCAAGATCGAAGCGACGGGCCTTGCGCCCGCATCGCTCGGCGACAGCGCGATGCTGACCGTCGGTGAAGACGTGATCGCGATCGGAAACCCGCTGGGCGAGCTTCGCGGCACCGCAACGAGCGGCATCATTTCCGCGGTCAAGCGTTCGGTCGAGGTCGAGGGCAACACGATGGAACTCGTGCAGACTGACGCGGCGATCAGCCCCGGCAACTCGGGCGGCGGACTGTTCAATTCCTCCGGCAAGCTGATCGGCATCGTCAATGCGAAGGTGTCCGACACGAGCGCCGAGGGTCTCGGCTTCGCGATCCCCGTCAACAACGTGCTCAAGGAGATCAACGACCTTCTGCACTACGGCTATGTGACCGGACGCGCGTACCTCGGCGTTTACACGCAGAACGTGACGCTGCGCAGCGATTACGGTTACTTTTTCTCGAACGGTACAAACTGCGTGCAGATCGCGGATATCGTCAAGGACAGCGCCGCGGACCGTGCGGGACTGCAGGTCGGCGATCTGATTCTTGCGCTCGACGATACGGCGGTCACCTCGAACAGCGATCTGACCGATCTGATCGCGCGCTACAATGCGGGCGATACGGCGACGTTCACGATCCAGCGCAACGGCAGCCGGCAGGAGATCCGCGTGACCTTCGGCGAGTATGCGCCCGATTCGAACAACTGACAAAAGAGCATGCGAAGGTCCCGGACGCCGGGGCCTTCTTTTTTATTCCGTCCGGACCCAGTATCCGTTTCCGTCTGAGCCGAACAGATAACGGGTAAAGCCGGGCAGCGTGCGCGGCGGACGCGGGGCGGCGCGTCCGCGAACCGCAAGGATGCGCGTGCGTTCGCCGCTTTTGCCGGTCACAAGCCCCTCATAGTGCGGCAGGATATTCGTCCCGTCCACGTATCGCCAACGCGCGTTCGGAAACGCCTGCGGAAACAGATCGATTCCGCCTTTTGTTTCTATGTCCTCTTTTTGCACCAATGTCTCCGCGATCGCCGGCTGTTCAAACTGTCGGAAGAACGCGTCCGCATGCGAGAGCAGCAGCGAGAACTGCGCCGTGCGCTCCGCGCTGCCGTCCGCGGTTTCGACCGCAGGTTCCGACGCAGAAACGTCCGGATCTTCGGGCGGTTCCGGTTCGAACGGTTCCGGATCCCGCACGGGATCCGCGAGCGTTTGCATAGGCGTTGCGGAAGGTGCGGACGGCGCTTCAACAAGCGGCGGTTCCGGCGCGACCGGCGTCGGCGGCTGCGTCGCTATGGTGCATAAATGGGACATACGTGCGCGATACGCCGATACGGTCTGCGCGCCGGGACCGGCGGCGAACCCCACGATCCGTCCGTCGGACATGCCGAGCACGGCGTTTGCACCGCAAAGCGCAGCTGCAGCGTCCGGCTCGATCGGCACGGCGTCGGAATCGGAAAAGAGCATCCAGTCCGCCGGATGCGTGCCGTTCAGTTTAAGAGAAACGGAGTCGTTTTCGCATTTGACGAGCCCGATCGGCAGATCGTTCCGATCGCGCAGGATCCAGTAAGACAGCATGGAAATCACCTCGAACTATTGTATTTTGCGTGTTTTCATAGTATGATATTATCAGGAGTTTATCGGAGGTAAATCATGATAGTTCTGATTGCATTGCTGCTGGGTCTCGTGCAGGGACTCTGCGAATTTCTGCCGGTTTCGAGCTCGGGGCATCTGATGCTCGTTGCAAAGCTGACGCATGGCGCGGTCGGCGAAGGATATTTCGGCAGCTTCTTTACGGTCATGCTGCACGTTGCGACGCTGATCGCCGTGCTGATCGTGTATCATAAGCAGGTGCTCTCGATCCTGCGTCACCCGATCCAGAAGCTGACGCTGCATTTGATCATCGCAACGCTGCCCACGGTCGTGTTCGCGCTGATCCTGAAGAAGTGGGACGCGCTCGATCAGTGGCTCGACGAGGGAAATCTGCTCGGCTTCAGCTTCCTTCTGACCGCGGTCTTTCTGACGGTCAGCGAACTTTTAAGCCGCAGACGGAAGCCGACGAAGTCGATCGACACGATGCGCTGGACCGATGCGCTGGCGATCGGCGGCATGCAGGCAATCGGCGTTCTGCCGGGCGTTTCGCGTTCCGGTTCAACGATCGCGGGCGCTTTGGGCATGCGCATCGACCGCAAGAGCGCGGCGGACTTTTCCTTTTTGATGTCGATCCCGGCGATCCTCGGCGGGCTTGTGCTGGAGCTTTATAAGCTTGTGAAGGATCCGAACGCGCTTTCGGGCGTGCTGTCGTTTTCGTACCTCGGCGTGCTGCTGCTCGCCATGCTGGCTGCGGCGATCTCCGGCTATTTTGCCGTGCGCTTTATGATCCGGCTGATCACCAAAAAGGGACTGTTCGGCTTTGCGATCTACACCTGCATTCTCGGTCTGGTCGTGATCGCACTGCAGATCTTCCGCGTTGCGGGATTCGGCTTTACGCCGTTCGGAGGATAAGATGCGGCTCGATAAGTGGTTAAAGGTTTCGCGCATCATCAAACGCCGCACCGTTGCGAACGAGGCGGCGGGCGCAGGGCGCGTTTCGATCAACGGCAAGGTGGCGAAGCCCGCGAGCGAAGTCAAGCCGGGCGATACGGTCGACATCCTGCTCGGCGGAAAGCATATGCTCTGCCGCGTTGAAAAGACGCCGGAGGTCGTCCGCAAGGAGGACGCGGATTCGCTGTACACCGTTCTTTCGGGGGACGCATGAGCGCCTGCGGAGTATTGCTGTGCGCCGGTTCGTCCTCGCGCATGGGATTTGACAAACTGAATACGCCGCTGAACGGCATGACGGCGATCGAGCGCTCGATGCGAGCGTTGATCGCGGGTGGGTGCGTTTCGCTCGTGTTTGCGGTAAACGACGAAAGCGAAAAAACGGTCGCTTCGCTCGACTGCCCCGTGCCGTATGTGACGGTGCGCGGCGGCGTGAGCAGAACCGAATCGGTGCGAAACGCGCTGCAGGCCGTGCACGAAGACGTCGCGGTGATCCACGATGCGGCGCGGTGCTTCGTTTCGCCGGAGCTCGTCCGATCGTGCATCGAATCGGCGGCCGCATACGGATCCGGCGTTGCCGCGATCCCGATGACCGACACCGTGATGCAGCAGGCAAACGGCGTGACGCAAACGCTCGACCGCAGCACGCTGTGGCGGATGCAGACGCCGCAGGCGTTTCTGACCGACCGGATCGCAGCCGCCTATGCGCAGGGCGACGCCGCCACCGACGACGCAACGCTGTATACGCGGTTTATCGGCGCGCCGCACTTTGTGCCCGGCAGCGAGGAAAACCGCAAGCTGACGACCGAGGCGGACTGGGCGTGGGCGACGGCAAAAAACGGCGCAGACTACGGCGTCGGATTCGACACGCACCGGCTCGTTGAGGGACGCAGACTGTTTCTCGGAGGCGTGGAGATCCCGTTTGAAAAAGGGCTGCTCGGTCACTCCGATGCGGACGTGCTGCTGCATGCGATCATGGACGCGATCCTCGGCGCATGCAAGCTCGGCGACATCGGCAAGCTGTTTCCCGATACCGACGAACGCTATCGCGGCATCTCGAGCCGGGAATTGCTGCGGGAAGTACAAAAGCTGGTGCAAAAACGGGACATGCAGGTGCGGCATGTGGACGCGACGGTGATCTGTCAGCGACCGAAGCTTGCGCCGTACCGTGAAACAATGGAGCGTACGATCGCCGAGGACTTAAAGATCCCGTTTGAGGCGGTTTCGGTCAAGGCGACGACGACGGAAGGAATGAACGACGAGGGGCGGGGGCTGTGCATTTCGGCGCAGGCGATCGCGTCGGTGAACAGGAAAGCATAAATGGAACGAAAAGACCAGGATCTTTGCATCTACGGTGCAAGGGAGCATAACTTAAAGAACATCGACCTCGTGATCCCGCGCAACAAACTCGTGGTGATGACGGGGGTATCCGGCTCCGGAAAGTCGTCTCTGGCGTTTGACACGATCTATGCGGAGGGACAGCGGCGTTACGTCGAGAGCCTGTCTTCGTATGCGCGCATGTTCATCGGACAGATGGACAAGCCCGACGTCGACCGCATCGACGGACTGTCTCCGGCGATCTCGATCGATCAGAAGAGTACGGGTCACAACCCGCGTTCGACGGTCGGCACGGTCACGGAGATCTACGATTATCTGCGTCTGCTGTACGCGCGCTGCGGGATCCCGCACTGCCCGAACTGCGGCAGAGTCATCGAGCGCCAGTCGATCGATACGATCGTGGATCAGGTCATGGCGCTGCCCGCGGGGTCGCGCCTGCAGATCATCGCGCCGTGCGTCCGCGGCAGAAAGGGCGAGCACCAGAAGGTCATCGAGCGGCTGCAGCGCGAGGGATACGTGCGCCTTCGCATCGACGGCGAGGTCTATCCGATCGAGGAAGCGCCGGCGCTGGACAAGCAGAAAAAGCACACGATCGAGGCGGTCATCGACCGCATCGTGCTGAAGGAGGGCGTCGAAAGCCGCCTGTCCGAATCGCTCGAGCACGCGTTCAAGCTCGGTCAGAATCTTGCGATCGTTGCGGTGCAGGACGGCGAAGAGATGCTGTTTTCGCAAAACTACGCATGCCCGGATTGCGGGATCGCGCTGGAAGAGCTTGCGCCGCGCGCATTCTCGTTCAATAACCCGTTCGGCGCATGTCCGACGTGTCTCGGTCTCGGCGAACAGATGAAGATCGACCCGACGCTGATCGTGCCGGATGAGTCGCTCTCACTGAACGAAGGCGCGATCAAGGCGCCCGGCTGGAAGAGCGGAACAAACAACGTCTTTTCGGATATGTATTACGAGGCGATCGCGCGGCATTTCGGCTTCTCTATGGATACGCCGTTCTGCGAGATCCCGAAAGAGGGACGCGACGCGCTGCTGTACGGCACCAAGGAAAAGATGGAGGTGCAGTATGAACGCAGCTTCGGCGGCGGACACTTCCTTGCAGCGTTCGAGGGCATCGTGCCGAACATGGAACGCCGCTATCGCGAATCACAGAGCGAGTGGGCGAAGGCGGATATCGAGTCCTATATGGCGCATATTCCGTGCCCCGACTGCAAGGGCAAGCGGCTGAAGCCGACCTCACTTGCGGTCACGGTCGGCGGGATCAACATCGCTGAGCTGTGCGACATGAACGTCAAGCGCTCGCGCGAGTTCCTGCAAACGCTCAAACTCACGCCGACGCAGCAGACGATCGCCGCGGCAATCCTGAAAGAACTCGACGCGCGCCTCGGATTTCTGGTTAACGTCGGTCTCAACTATCTGACGCTCTCGCGCGCGGCGGCGACGCTGTCCGGCGGCGAAAGTCAGCGCATCCGCCTTGCCACGCAGATCGGCAGCGGTCTCGTGGGCGTTCTGTATATCCTCGATGAGCCGTCGATCGGTCTGCATCAGCGCGACAACGCAAAGCTGCTGGACACGCTGAAGGGACTGCGCGATCTCGGCAACACGCTGATCGTCGTCGAGCACGATGAGGAGACGATGCGAGCCGCGGATTTCATCGTGGACATCGGTCCGAGAGCCGGCGTACACGGCGGCGAGGTCATGGCGGCGGGCACGCCCGAGCAGGTTATGGCATGCGAAAACTCGCTGACCGGTCAGTACCTATCCCAAAAACGCACCATACCGGTACCGGAAACGCGGCGACCGGGCAACGGGCAGAAGCTTGTTGTGCGCGGCGCACGGGCGAACAATCTGAAGAACATCACGGTCGAGTTCCCGCTCGGCAAGTTCATCTGCGTGACCGGCGTCTCCGGTTCCGGCAAATCCTCGCTCGTCAACGAGGTGCTGAAAAAGCGGCTGCTGCACGATCTGAACCGCGCAAAGGTGCGCGCAAAGGAGCATGACGGGATCGACGGGATCGAGAATCTCAACAAGATCATCGACATCGATCAGAGTCCGATCGGCAGAACGCCGCGGTCGAATCCCGCAACGTACACGGGTCTGTTCGATCTGATCCGCGCGCTGTACGCGACCACGCCGGACGCGAAGCTCAGGGGCTACACGAGCGGCAGGTTCAGCTTCAACGTCAAGGGCGGTCGGTGCGAGGCGTGCAAGGGCGACGGCATCGTCAAGATCGAGATGCACTTTTTGCCGGACGTGTACGTTCCGTGCGAGGTGTGCCACGGCAGGCGCTACAACCGTGAGACGCTCGAGGTGCGCTATAAGGGAAAGAACATTTACGATGTGCTCGACATGACGGTCGAGGAAGCGCTGCCGTTCTTTGCGCAGCACAGCAAGATCAAAAACATCCTGCAAACGCTTGACGACGTGGGGCTCGGCTATATCAAGCTCGGACAGCCCAGCACAACGCTTTCGGGCGGCGAGGCGCAGCGCATCAAGCTTGCGACGGAGCTGTCCCGCCGCGATACCGGACGCACGCTCTACGTGCTCGACGAGCCGACGACGGGTCTGCATACGCACGATGTGAAGCGGCTTCTGGAGATTTTGAACCGCCTTGCCGACGCGGGCAGCACGGTCATCGTCATCGAGCATAACCTCGACGTCATCAAAACCGCGGACTGGATCATCGACCTCGGTCCCGAGGGCGGCGACGAGGGCGGCACGGTCGTTGCGACCGGTACGCCGGAACAGATCGCGATGTGCGAAGCAAGCTATACCGGGCAGTTTTTAAAGCGAGAGCTCGGATTGGAATAATGGACAGGTTAACCGGCGTTTCAAAGATTCTGCGAAAGAACATGACCGGAGAGGAACGGCATCTTTGGTATGATTTTCTGAAGGATCTTCCGCTGTCGGTCAACCGGCAAAAAGTGCTTGGCAGGTATATCGTCGATTTCTTTATCGCGTCGAAAAAGACGGTGATTGAGCTGGACGGTTCGCAGCATTTTCAGGGCGAAGGACCCGAGCGTGACAGGGTGCGTGATCAATGGTTTCAAGCGAACGGGATCACCGTTCTGCGGTACACCAATCTGCAGATCAACAGGGAATTTGATGCTGTTTGTCTGGATATTCTGAGACATCTCGGATTGTCGCAGCCGTGACCCCCTCATCAGTCACCTGACGGTGACAGCTTCCCCACCGGTGGGGGGGAAGCCTCCGGATCAACGAACCCAAAAGCCTTCCCCTTGATGGGGAAGGGGGACCGCTTGCGGTGGATGAGGTGAGAACATCCGTTACGCATGTAAACATGCAGGGAAAGTTTACCGTTCTGACGCATTCCGGTCACAACCGCATGATATGCTGACCCTGTCCGAAAGGAGGAGAACATGAAAGTGATCCGCATCTTCGTCGACGCTGTCGAATTTCAACCTCGGCGTCATCCTTCCGGCGGTGATCGGCTTGCCGCTTTTGCTGCTTGGTGCGTTTATGCACCATATGGACGCCGGTTTCTGGGCGTTTCTGAAGTGGTTTCTGCTCGCGTGCTATGCGCTCGGCGCGGTGTTTCTGCTCGTGATGGGCATTCTGATGGGCACGGCGGCGAAGCGTGCGGACGAGATCAAAGCGGATGCGCTGATCGTGCTCGGCGCCGCGGTACACGGCGACAAGGTCACGTGGGTGCTCAGCAACCGGCTCGATACGGCGGCGGATTATCTGGCGGCGCATCCCGACACGCTCTGCGTCGTTTCGGGCGGTCAGGGCGGCGGCGAAAGCGTCACGGAAGCGTCGGCGATGCATCGGTATCTCATTGAGCGCAAGGGCATTGACGAGAGCCGGATCCTGATCGAGGATCGCGCGGAAAGCACGAAGGAGAACTTCCTGTTTTCCAAGACGCTGATCGAAGAACGGCTCGGGAAGGACGCATCGATCGCATTTGTCACCACCGATTTTCACGTCTTCCGCGCGCGCCGTGTTGCGCTCAAAACCGGCGTCGACGCCGAGGGGATCGCCGCGCCGGACGTATGGTATATCCGGATCAACAATTTTTTGCGCGAGTGCGTGGGCATTGCGGTTTACGCGCTGCGCGGGGATATCTGACGGGTTCATACATAACGATCGGGAGGTTTTATGGGACAGTTCTTTGAAAGAACATTGGTGCAGGATAAGGGAATATCCGGGCTGATGACCATGATTCCCGGCATCAAAAAAGCGGCTGCCGCTGTCGGGTATCAACCGTGCGAAGACGGGCTCGGCGTTCCTGTCCGTTTTACGCAGTACCCGGATTCCGAATGGTTTGATTTTCAATCGCCTTTGCTCGAATCCCCTGATACGGCTGAACCGTTTCTTGCTGCTTTGGCAAAGGAAGGACGCGTGCCGGTGCTTTCGGTGATCTGTGTTGACAGCGATTTCGTTGTCTGCCGCCTGTTCGACACAAAGAATGAAACCGACACGATTGCCTGCCTCGGCACGCCTTATGAACCGCTCGGCGAGCCGGATTATGCAGCATGGGCGGCAATGTGCAAAAAGAGCTGGAAATGCAAACCTGCGCAGTTTCAGTCGATCTTCGAAGGCGAATATACCTTTGCGGAGGATGGTCTGGAGCCGCTTGCAGCGCTTTTGCACTTTACGCCTGTGATTTTGCCGGAAGAAGACGAAACGCGGGCATACCGGACGTTCTGGTTTCTGCCGGATCGGGAACTGAACGAAACGACCCGGCCGCATACGCTTGCGGAAAAGCTTGCGGACTATATGGAGCGCGAATACGCAGGAAAACTGGAAGCGGCAGGATTTCGCCGCTATAAGAACAGCCCCGTTCGCTGGCATAAGGTCGTCGGCGAGCCCGGCAATGAGGTTCTTTTGAGCATGGTGTTCACAACGTACCGCGGGTTCGAGCTTGCGCCGTTTTACGGCGCGCAGTCGCTTTACTGTCCGCTGACGCTTTCGGACAAGTATTACCCGATGCACGATGCAAACGAATATTGGAGAGAAGCAGAATTCGAGTTTTTCTGGAAATTCGGATGGAGCCCGTTGGAAATTCCCGGAAACCCGGAGACAAACGGTTGGGACAAATCCCTGAGTTTCAAGGAGCCGGAGCAGCTCCGACCGTTTATCGACGAACTGATGCTTCCGGAGCTCGACGAGGTCACGGATCTGTCCTCCTGTCGCGCATACTGTCTTACCCCACGAAAAAGGGAGCTTGTGCTCCATGAAAATACGCCGAAAACGCGTGTTTGGATCGAAGCGGCTTTGGACGGCGACGAAGCGGAAGCGCAGCTTTGGTATGAACATGAAAAGGCAAAAGCCGATCGTATCTCAGCTTTGGGACGCAATGCAGATCCTTGGAATCGGGAATTGCTGAACGCCTATGAATCCGGCGGCCGTGAAGGGCTGATCGGCTATCTGCGCGATACGGTCTACCGCGACAATATGAAAAAGCTGAAGCGTGCGGGGATCGTTTGATTGCCGATCGCCTTCCCCTTCGAGGGAAAGGTGGCTTGCGAAGCAAGGCGGATGAGGCGGTACGCAGAAAAGCGCGCTTTTGCCGTCAATAACGAACGGAATCATAAACCGCCCTGCGGGGCGTGAAATGTATTGTTTCGCATATGCTGCATCAGGTTGGTGCATTTTTGGTACTGGATACGATCGTCGTCGACGCTGTCGAATTTCAACCTCGGCGTCATCCTTCCGGCGGTGATCGGCTTGCCGCTTTTGCTGCTTGGTGCGTTTATGCACCATATGGACGCCGGCTTCTGGGCGTTCCTCAAGTGGTTCCTGCTTTGCTGCTACGCGCTGCGCGGGGATATCTGAACCGCAATCGATCAAATCAAAACGCCGGTGCATTCGCATCGGCGTTTTTCGGTTCAGTTTCTGAATTTTTCGATCTTGTGCTTGACGCGCTGCATGGCGTTGTCGACCGACTTGTTCGGCTTCTGCAGCTTTGCCGCGATCTGCGGATAGGAATAGCCGCACAGGTATAAGCTCAGCACGCGCTGTTCCATCGGGGAAAGGACCTTCGTCAGATGCTGCAGCAGCTGATCGAAGTTTTCCCGTCCGATCACAACGTCTTCGGGATCGGCGACCGTCAGCGAACGCACCGTGTCGAGCAGCGTCAGATCGCTGTCGGTCATCTCGGGACGGCTCAAAGAAACGTAATTGTTCAGCGGACCGTGCTTTTTGCGCGTGGCGTGCTTGATCGCGGAAAGGATCTGCCGCGTCACGCACAGCTCCGCAAAGCTCTTGAACGAAGCCGCTTTGTTTTCATCGTACTCGCAGACCGCCTTGTACAGCCCGAGCATGCCCTCCTGCACGAGATCCTCGTGGTCCGCGCCGATCAGAAAATACGAATGCGCGCGCGAACGCACCAGCTGCTTGTACCGCTCGTACAGCAGCCGTTCGGCTTCCTCGTCGCCTTGTCGGATGCGGGCGATCAGCGCTTCGTCGGTCGGTCCGGTCATTTCCGTTCTGCGTCCTGCCGTCTCTTTTCAAACATCAGGATCGCAGCGGCAACGCCCGCGTTGAGCGAATCGATGTGCCCCTGCATCGGGATCGATACGAGAAAATCGCAGTTTTCGCGAACGAGCTTGGAAAGCCCTTCGCCCTCGTTTCCGATGACGAGCGCCAACGGTCCCTTCATCGCCTGCGCGCGCATGTCCTCGCCCTTCATATCCGCTCCCGCGACCCAGAGTCCCGCGCTCTTCAATTGCTGCAGCGCCGTGTTGATGTTCACGACCCGCGCGATCTTCACGTACTCGGTCGCGCCGGCGCTCGCCTTGACTGCCGCCGCCGTGACGGATGCGCTTCTGCGCTTGCCGATGATCACGCCGTGCGCGCCTGCGCAGTCCGCGCTGCGGATGATCGAGCCGAGGTTATGCGGATCCTCGATCTCATCGAGCACGATCACGAACGGATCTTCGCCGCGTTCCTTTGCGGCGGCAAGGATGTCCTCGACCTCGCAGTAGGTGACGCCCGCCGCGTACGCGATGACGCCCTGATGGTTCGCGGTTTTGCCGCCGTGACCGAACGGCATGCACAGCTCGTCGAGCTTTTTGCGATCGACTTCGCGCACCACAAGCTTGCGATCGCGCGCAAGCGTGACGATCTCGCCGAGCGAGCCGTCGTGCTCGTTCGTGACGAGAATACGGTCGATGCTTCTGCCGCTCTTGATCGCTTCGCGCACCGCGTTGCGTCCGATCAGAAGGTACGGCTGCTCGTCGGTCTCATTCTGCTGCGCACGGGGCGCTTCCTGCGGTCTCGACTCGTCCCTGCGCGTGCGGTCGAACGGCTTTTTGCCGTAGGAACGGTCGCCGTCCTGCCGGTCGAAGGACTTTTTGCCGTAGGAACGCTCGCCGTCCTGCCGGTCGAAGGACTTTTTGCCGTAGGGCTTGCGATCGCCGTCGCGGGATTCATACTTGTTGAACGGCTTCTTGCCGTACGTCTTTTTGCCGCCTTCGTAGTCGCGGCCGCCGTCCTGCCGGCCGTAGCCGCGGTCTTCACTGCGCGCGCCGGTGTCTCTCGAGGAGGGGCGCTTTGCGTACTCATTCTTTTGATACGTCATGATCGGTTTCCTTTCCGGTTGTTTCAAATTGTTCCAATATCAGGCGCATCAGTTCGCCGATGCGCCGGTCTTCGCCTTTCAGATATAAGTGTCCGAACAGCGATTCAAGCCCGGTCGCGACGCGATAGTCGCGCACGTCCGCGTTTTTCGGCACAGTGCCGCTGTGCGCGTTGCGTCCGCGCCGGAACGCCGCCTGTTCTTCCTCGCTCAGAAGATCCGCGATGCGGTAGTACGCTTCGGCCTGTCCCTTTGCACATACGCGCCTGGCGGCTTCAAGATGCAGCGCATGGACCTTCAGATATTGTGTTTCGGCAAGATAGGTGCGTACGTAGAGATCGTAGATCGTGTCGCCGAGATATGCGAGCGTCAGCGCGGGCATCGAAAGCGGGTCGCAGGGGCGCTCGATCGGCAGAGTATTCAGAATTTCGGAATGCATGCTCATACATCAATATCATACCTGTTTTTGTTCGCAAAGGCAACAAAAATCTTTGAAACCGCGCAGAAAAAGCGCGGTTTCCGCGCGGTTGCGTTTCGAGGCGGAGTGTGCTATACTGGTATCGGTGAAATTTCGCATACCCCTCCCCCGAAGCGGGGGTGGGGAATTGGACGGTACGGAAAGGAACGGCTATGTTTGTAATCGTCGGACTCGGCAATCCCGGACTCAGTTATGCAAAAACGCGTCACAACGCGGGCTTTCAGGCGCTCGATGCGCTCGCAAAGAAGCTCGACGTGCGCGTCAGAACAAAGGGCTTTTCGGCGCTGTACGGAGAGGGACACATCGGCTCCGAGCGCGTCGTGCTGGTGAAGCCGCAGACATACATGAATCTTTCCGGCGAGGCGGTGCAGCAGATCCTGCACTTTTATAAGCTCGAACCGGAACGGCTCATCGTGCTGTACGACGACATCGATCTGCCGCTCGGCAGCATGCGCATCCGCGCAAACGGCTCCGCGGGCACGCACAACGGCATGCGCTCGATCCTCGCCTGCATCCATTCGGAGAACTTTGCGCGCATCCGTATCGGCGTCGGCAAGGATGAATCGCTGATGCTGCGCGACTTTGTGCTGAAGCGCCCGTCGAAGGCGGAACAGGCGGAGCTGAACGACGTCTTTGAACGCGCCGCCGACGCCGCTGTGCTGATCGTGCAGGGACAGCTCGGCGAAGCGCAGATGAAGTACAACAAAAAACACGAAAAGAACGTGTCCGTTTCGATCGACGGACATCAGAAGGAAGAATAACATGGTGCAAAATTGCACCAAATAAGTATGATGCAGAAGCTGCTGGAAGCGGTCGCACGGGATGCGGCCTATCGACAACTGAATACAGCGCTGCAATCCGGCGACGGAACGGTCGCCGTATTCGGGCTGCCCGAGCCGCACCGCGCGCCGGTCAATGCGGCGCTTTCGCAGGAGCGCACGGTCGTCTGGGTGCTCCCGACGCCCGCCGAGGCACTGCGCCTGTATGAGCAGCAGCGGGCATATCGCCCGGACACTCTGCTGTTTTTGCCGCGTGAACTGCCGATCGTGCATCTCGAGACCGTTTCGAGCGAGCGCAGGGCACAGCGGCTTGCGGTGCTCTCGCGGCTTGCATTGTCCGGCAACTGCCTGATCGTCACCTGCACGGAAGCATTGATGGAGCGCCTTGCACCGCATGAGACGTTTTTGTCGCAGCTTGTGACGGTACACACCGGGGATACGATCGATCCGAGGGAGCTTTTGAAGCGGCTCGTCGCGTCCGGGTATGAGCGGACGTCCGAGATCGAGGGACCGGGACAGTGCGCGATGCGCGGCGATATCCTCGACGTGTTTCCGCCGCAGGCGGAGGTTCCGTGCCGTATCGAGTTTTACGGAGACGATGTGGATCAGATGCGGCTGTTCGATCCGCTGACGCAGCGCAGCATCGAGCAGACACAGGCGATCGTGCTGCCGCCGGCGTTTGAAACGCCGCAGACGGACGAAGCGATGGCGCGCGCACTGCGGCTGTTGAAGCAGGCGCAGGGGTTCGACGCGCAGCGGGAAGCGTGGAAGGACGGGCATCCGAGCGTGTGCGCCGACGTGCTGGTGCCGCTGCTGTATCCGGTCACGGAAACGCTGCTTGATTATCTGCCGACGGATCACGCGCTGATTCTGAACGACCCGGGGCGCATCGCGGACGAGGCGCGCGCCGCGGAGCTTGTGTTTTCCGAGACGGTCGCCGCGACGCTCGAACGCGGCGAGGGTCACGCGATGCAGGGAAAACTGCTGATCGGCGCGGACGCGCTGATGCGGCAGCTCGACACGAGTCGGACGGCGGCGTATTATGCGCTGTTCCGTCCGTATCAGGGGTTCCGGCACCGCGCGCGGGTCGGGTTTACGGCGGAGACGGCGCCCGCGTATCTCAACGATTCCAAACAGTTTCAAACGGAGCTTCAGCGCCTTCTGAAATCGCGCGAAGCGATCCTTTTATACGTCGGTGAGGCGCAGCAGCGTCTGGTCGATCAGCTCGGCGAGATCGAGGGCAACATCGCGTCCGCCGATACGCTGTCGCGGCTTCCGGTGCGCGGCGAAGCGCTGATCGTGCGCGAATCGCTGCCGGTCGGCTTCGTGTTTCCGGAGATCCATCTGTATGTGCTGACCGCGCAGGAACTGTTCGGCAAAAAGCCCGCGGCGCATACGAAGAAGAAAAACGGCGTTCTGCGCTATACCGACCTTGCGGTCGGCGATTACGTGGTGCACGAAGCGCACGGCATCGGACGGTTCATGGGCGTCGAACAGCTGACGGTGCAGAACGCAACAAAGGATTATCTGCTGTTCGCCTATCGCGGCGACGACAAGCTGTATATTCCGACCGATCAGCTCGACCGCATCCAGAAGTACGTCGGCGCGGACGCGGACGTGCCCCCGCAGCTAAGCAAACTCGGCGGCGCGGAATGGCAGAACCGCGTGCAGAAGGCGCGGGAAGGCGCGAAGAAGCTTGCCGTCGACCTGGCGCGGCTTTATGCGTCGCGCAGTTCAAACGCCGGTTTTGCGTTCTCGAAGGACACGGCGTGGCAGAAACGGCTCGAAGAAGCGTTCCCGTACGAGGAAACGCCGGACCAGGCACAGGCGATCCGTGACGTCAAGGCGGACATGGAATCGCCGCGTCCGATGGACCGGCTGCTGTGCGGCGACGTCGGTTACGGCAAGACGGAGGTCGCGATGCGCGCGGCGTTCAAGGCGGCGCAGGACAGCAAGCAGACCGCGTTTCTGGTTCCGACGACGATCCTTGCGCAGCAGCACTACCACACACTTTTGCAGCGCTTTGCCGATTTTCCGGTGCGCGTGGCGTGCCTTTCGCGGTTCCAGTCGCAAAAGGAATGCGCCGAGATCAAAAAAGGTCTGAAGAGCGGAGAGATCGACGTGGTCGTCGGCACGCATGCGCTGCTGGCGAAGTCCGTGCAGTTCAAGAATCTTGGGCTTCTGATCATCGACGAGGAGCATCGTTTCGGCGTGAACCACAAGGAGCAGATCAAGGCGCTGCGAAACGAGATCGACGTGCTGACGCTGACCGCGACGCCGATCCCGCGGACGCTGAACCTGTCGATGACGGGCATCCGCGACATTTCCACGATCGAGACGCCGCCGGAAAACCGGTTTCCGGTGCAGACGTTCGTGATGGAATACAGCGACGCGTTCATCGCGGCGGCGCTGCAGCGCGAGCTTGCGCGCGGCGGGCAGGCGTTCATCGTCTCGAACCGCGTGATCACGATGGGCTCGACGCTTACACATTTTCAGACGCTGCTGCCCGATGCACGCATCGCAATGGCGCACGGGCAGATGCCGGAGACGCAGCTCGAAGAAACGATGATGGCGTTTCTGAACCGGGAGATCGACATTCTGCTGTGCTCGACGATCGTGGAAAGCGGCGTCGACATTCCGAACGCGAACACGCTCGTCGTGCTCGATGCGGACAAGCTGGGACTTGCACAGCTCTATCAGCTGCGCGGCAGGGTCGGGCGCAGTACGCGCATGGCGTACGCATATCTGACCGTCCCGCAGGCGCGTGAGGTTTCGGAAACGGCGCAGAAACGGCTCCTTGCGATCCGCGAATTCACGCAGTTCGGGGCGGGCTTCCGCCTTGCGATGCGTGATCTGGAGATCCGCGGCGCCGGTTCGCTTCTGGGTGCGGAACAGCACGGGCACATTGCGGACGTCGGCTACGAGTTCTACTGCAAGATGATGCGCAGCGCGGTCGCCGAGGCAAAGGGCGAGACGATCGAACCGGAAATCGAAACGACGGTCGACGCGCCGATCGACGCGTATATTCCGAAGTCGTTCCTGCCGAGCGAACTGCACCGGCTCGCCATGTACAAGCGCATCGCGCAGATCGGGGACTCCGATGCATACACCGACCTGCTGGACGAATTCAACGACCGCTACGGCGACCTGCCGGAGCCGGTGATGACGCTGATGCAGCTTGCGCTGATCCGTGCGTACGCAAAGCGGGCGGGGATCGTTTCGGTGACCGTGCGCGAAGGCAAGGTCACGATGCAGTACGATGCGTCGGCGCATCCGGACGGCATGCGGCTTTTAGCCGTTTTGTCCTCGGAGCCGAACCTGAAACTCCTTGCGACCGAGCCGCCGGCGATCGAATGGAACGAGCGCAAGCGCAGTATCGCCGATTTTGTCAAAAATCTTCCACAATTATTTTACAGGTTGATGCATTGCGATTGACCGGGAAACACGGTATAATAGTACAATCAATTCGGAAAGGAACCATTTTTACGGATATGAAACAAAAAACAAGGATCTTTGCAATCCTTCTCGCGATCGGTATGACGCTGTCGTTTGCCGGCTGCCTCGTGCCGAAGGAGAATCAGGCGGACGAGACCGCCGCGCCTGCGTCGAGCGCGCAGACGGACGCGGCGCCGGTCAACACCTCGGATTATGATCCGGAAGCCGTTGCGATCGAGCTCGGCGACGTGAAGATCACTGCGGGCGAGATCGAGGAATCGTACTCCTATTATGTCGGCATGCTGCAGAGCTATTACGGCGTGGAGGTTTCGGATGACGCGTCGATCAACGAGTACCGCGAAATGGCGATCGGCGATCTGATCCGCTATTATGTGCCGGAATGGAAAGCGCAGCAGCTGGGCATTTCGCTGACGGCGGAAGAGGAAGCGGCGATCGAAGAGGAAGTCACGAAGCAGATCGAAGATCTGCGCACCGGTCTGGTCTGCGAATTCGCGCATGAGTACGGCGGCGCAGAGGAAGTGTATGATGACATCGCAAAGCTGAGCGACGAGGAGCTGGACGGCGCGATGACGGAGATCAACAGCGAGCTGGCAACGTATTACGGAGAGGGCTATACGCTCGAATCGTATCTTGCGGAACAGCAGAAGAGCATGACGACCGACAGCCGCATAACGGCGCTTTCGGAGAAGCTCCGCGAGGCGAGCGAGGGCGATCTTTCGATCGACGACGCGCAGATCGACGAGTGGTATGAAGCGACGCTCGCGTCGCAGAAGAGCGAATATGACGAGGATCACGCAGCGTTCTGCGATGCGGCGGAATCGTTTGACGCCGGCACGTCGACCGTTCCGGTGCTGTATATCCCGGAAGGGATCCTG
>ONMC01000084.1 GCA_900318745.1 uncultured Eubacteriales bacterium | reverse complement strand
ACAATAAGCGCAACAATCTGTACGGATTGAACCTGCATAAAAACGAAAAGCTCGACGACCTCATCATGGTCGAGGGATACATGGACGTGATCGGTCTCTATAAGGCAGGCATCAAAAATGCCGTCGCAAGCCTCGGGACCGCATTGACGCAACAGCAGGCGCGTCTTTTGAAACGGTACGTAAACAAAGTCTACATCTCATACGACGGCGACGCGGCCGGACAAAACGCAACGGTGCGCGGGATGGACATTCTGAGATCCGAAGGACTCGAAGTGCGCGTCATTACGATCCCGGACGATCTCGATCCGGACGAATACGTGCAGGTCTACGGAAAAGACGGGTTCGACCGGCTGAAAGAAAACGCGCTGACGCTGAATGCGTTTAAGATCGAATCGATGGCGAGAAACTATCACCTGGACGATGAAAACGAGCGCGAACAGTTTGCAAAGGCCGCATGTGCGTTCGTTGCGTCGCTGCAGCCGATCGAGCAGGAGCGGTACTACCGCGTTATTGCAAAAAAGACGGGATATGCGTTAGAAGCGTTGGAAGCGCAGGGGCAGCGCAGCGGCGGCATCATGCCGGATATCACAAAACCGCCGGATCGCGGCGGGTTCCGACGCCGCATCGACGACAGCGAGGATCCGCGTGACATGATCGAACGAACGCTCTTGGCGGCATGTCTCATGGATGAAGCTGCATTGCGGCTGTGCGAGCAGGAACATGCATCCGAACGGATCGCAAATCCGACGTTTCGCGCGCTGTATGAGGCGCGAAAGGCACAGGGAAGCGCGTTTTCGCTTGCGAAATACGTCGGCGAACTTTCCGAAAAAGACGCGGAGATCGTGTCGGCGATCCTGCGCGAGGAAGATGCATCCGAAAACGCGGTTCGCGCCGCGGCAGATTGCTTAAAGCGTCTGTCACAGGAAAGCGAGGCGGACGAGATCGCGCGCTTACAACGGGAATTAAAGCGACCGGACCTCACGGAAGAGGAACGGAGCGCTGTTTTGAAAGAAATCACGAATCGCATACGGGCAAATAAATAAGGAGACGGGACATGGAAGAAACGAAAACCGAAACGAAGATCCGCGAGACGGAGTCTGCGGAAACGACGGAGAAGAAGCGCGCAAACCGTGCAAAGAAGACTGCGGCAGCGGAAGAGATCAAGGTCGCAGCGGAACCGGCGGACAAGCCGGCCGAAACCGAAAAGCCGAAGAAAACGTCGAGAGCGAAGAAAGCCGCGCCCGCGGAAGAACCTGCCGCGACCGAAGCGTCGAAAGCGTCGGTCGACGTAAAGCCGGAGCCGGAAGAAGTGCCGGAAGAAGTGCAGAAGGAGAAGCCGAAGAAAGCGTCGAAGTCCAAGGCAAAAAAGCAGGAAGCAGCAGAGCCGAAGGATGAGCCGGAGCAGGCGTCCGAAGAACCGGAAGAGAACGATCAGGAAGAGAACGAATTCGAGCAGAAGCCGCAGAACGCGGAACAGAAGATCCGTGAACTTCTGGAATCCGGCAAGCAGAAGGGCATTCTGACCTATACCGAGATCATGGACACGCTCAACGAGCTCGGGATCGACGCCGACCAGATGGACAAGATCTACAGCGAACTCGAAGAGCTGAATATCGATATCGTCGAGGAGATCGAGGTTCCGGAGGACATCAACGAAGAGATCGCGCAGATCGAGACCGTTCTCGCAAGCACCGAGGGTATCAACATCGACGATCCGGTGCGCATGTACCTCAAGGAAATCGGCAAGGTCCCGCTGCTGAACGCGGAGGAGGAGATCCGGATCGCACAGCGCATGGCGGACGGCGATCTCGACGCGAAGCATCAGCTTGCGGAAGCAAACCTTCGTCTTGTCGTATCGATCGCAAAGCGCTATGTCGGACGCGGCATGCTGTTCCTCGATCTGATCCAGGAAGGCAACCTCGGTCTCATCAAGGCGGTCGAGAAGTTTGACTACCGCAAGGGCTATAAGTTCTCGACGTATGCAACGTGGTGGATCCGTCAGGCGATCACGCGTGCGATCGCCGATCAGGCGCGCACGATCCGTATCCCCGTGCATATGGTGGAAACGATCAACAAACTGATCCGTGTCAACCGCCAGCTCGTGCAGGAACTCGGCAGAGACCCGCGTCCCGATGAGATCGCACACGAAATGGGCATTTCCGAAGACAAGGTCCGCGAGATCCTGAAGATCGCACAAGAGCCGGTTTCCCTTGAAACGCCGATCGGCGAAGAGGATGATTCCCATCTCGGCGACTTCATTCCGGACGACGATGCTCCCGCACCCGCGGACGCCGTGGCGGTCGCTCTGCTGAAGGAACAGCTGGTTGAAGTGCTGAACACGCTGACCCCGCGTGAAGCGAAGGTCCTGCGTTTGCGTTACGGTCTCGACGACGGCAAGGCAAGAACGCTTGAAGAGGTCGGCAAGGAGTTTAACGTCACGCGTGAGCGCATCCGTCAGATCGAAGCAAAGGCGCTCAGAAAGCTTCGCCATCCCTCGAGAAGCAAGAAACTCAAGGACTTCCTCGAATAAGCGGCGTCATACCCGCATAGGCAAATAGCGGAGGCAACATGAACACAGAAAAAAACATCATTCTGACCGGCGACCGTCCGACCGGGCGGCTGCATCTCGGTCACTATGTCGGCTCTTTGAAGCGCCGCGTGGAACTGCAGAATTCCGGCAAATTTGACGAGATCAATATTCTGATCGCCGACGACCAGGCGTTGACGGATAATGCGGATAACCCCGCAAAGATCCGCGACAATATGATCCAGGTCGCACTCGATTATCTGTCGGTCGGCATCGATCCGAACAAGTCGACGATCTGCGTGCAGTCTGCACTGCCGGCGCTGCATGCGCTGACGTTCTATTATATGAATCTCGTTACGACCGCACGTCTTTCGAGAAATCCCACCGTCAAGGCGGAGATCCAGATGCGCGGCTTTGCGGACGAAGGACTTCCGGCTGGCTTTTTCAGCTATCCGGTGTCGCAGGCGGCGGACATTACGGCGTTCAACGCAAACGTGGTTCCGGTCGGCGAGGATCAGCTGCCGATGATCGAACAGACGAGGGAAATCGTCGAAAAGTTCAATAAGATCTACGGCGATACGCTTGTTCTGCCGAAGGCGATGATTCCCGAAAACGAAACGCAGCGTCGGCTGCCCGGCGTCGACGGCAAGGCGAAGATGTCGAAGTCGCTCGGCAACTGCATCTATCTGTCCGACGATGCGAAGACGGTGAAAAAGCAGATCAACGGCAAGATGTTCACCGACCCGCAGCATCTGCGTATCGAGGACCCCGGTCATCTCGAGGGCAACGTGGTGTTTACGTACCTCGATGCGTTCTGCACCGACGAGCATTTTGCGGCATTTTTGCCCGATTATGCGAACCTCGATGAGATGAAAGCGCATTATCAGCGCGGCGGATTGGGTGACGGAACGTGCAAGAAGTTTCTCATCAACGTGCTCGAATCCGAGCTTGCGCCGATCCGCGAGGCGCGCGCGAAGTGGGAGGCCGATATCGGCGCAGTATACGACATTCTGAACGAAGGCACGCAAAAGGCGGTGGAGCGCACGAACGAAACGCTCGCACGCGTGCGTCAGGCGATGCGCATCAACTATTTCGACGATCGCTCGATCGTAAAGGAATGGGAAGCGCTTCTTCGGGCTTCGAAACAGTAATGAAAACAGTATTGCTCATCGGCGCAGGCGGGGGAATGGGATCCGCCTGCGCTCGCATATTGACGCAAAACGGATTTAGCGTGATCGGGCTCGATCAAAAAGGCACAAAAGCGCCGGACTGCGTTCGCATGATCCCGTATGACGCGACGGATCCGGGATCGCTCACATCGGCAAAGGCAGCGCTTGCGGCGGAAGGCGTACATTTGGATGCGATCGCTTATATGGCGGGGATCTACGACACCGATTCGCTGATTGAGATCGACGAAGCGCGTATGCGCCGCATCTTTGCGATCAACGTATTCGGCGCATATGAAACGGTCAAAGCGTTCTTCCCGATGCTCAACGCGCACGGACGCATCGTGTTTATCACAAGCGAGCTCGCGCCGCTCGATCCGCTGCCGTTCACGGGCCTTTACGGGATCACCAAGGGGACGCTCGAGCATTACGCTTTCTCGCTCGCGATGGAATTGCAACTGCTCGACGTCGCCGTATCGGTGATTCGTCCCGGCGCGGTCGAAACGCCGCTTCTGGATCGATCGATGGAACGCATCGAGTCGTTTACGGCGAACACCGCGCATTACCCGGATCAGGCGGAGCGGTTTTTGCGGGTCACAAGAGCGGTCGAATCGAAAAGCGTGCCGCCGGAGGCGGTCGCAAAAAAGCTCCTGCGCGTGCTGAACGCAAAGCAACCGCGGTTTCTGTACACGCTGAACAGCAGCCCGTTGCTGAAGCTGTACGGGATCCTGCCGAAGCAATGGAAGCTGCAGGCGATCAAAACGTATCTCAAACGCAAATAAAAAACGGATCGGAGCGTTCCGATCCGTTTTTCGTATGTCTGTTACTGCAGTTCGATCGCACCTTCGTCGTCGAGGCAAAGCGCCGTTTCGAAGAACGCTTTGCATGCGCGGATCATGTATGCCGTATCCTTCACGCCGCCGGTCTCGACCGCGGAATGCATGGCAAGCTGTGCCAGTCCGATGTCGACGGTCTTCAGAGAAACGCGCGTATTGCTGATGCTGCCGAGTGTGCCGCCGCCGGCGATGTCGCTGCGATTCGAGAAATGCTGGACCGGCACGTCTGCGCGTCTGCAGATCTCCGCAAACAGCGCTTCGGACAGCGCATCGGTCGCATATCGCTGATTCGCATTGTGCTTGATCACGACGCCTTCGTTGAGATGCGGCGCATTCTTTGCATCGGAAAGCTCCGGATGATTCGGATGCATGGCGTGACCGTTGTCGCAGGAAAGCATCAGCGACGCGGGCAGCATCGCCGAAAGCGCACGTCCGTCAGCTTCGGCGATGCGCGTCAGAACGTCAGAGAGCAGCGTAGACGCAGCACCCTGCTTCGTTTCGCTGCCGACTTCTTCGTTATCAAACAGCGCATATACCGGGATCGCCTTCGGCGCGCTCGCCTCGAGAAATGCTTCCAGCGTGGTGTAGGCACACTGCAGATCGTCGATGCGCGGTGCGCAGAAAAACGCGTCATCCGCGCCGAACACGGAGCCGCGCGCACGGTTGATCACAAAGAGATCGAGCGATACGATCGCGTCCGCTTCGACGCCGAGCCGCTCCGCAACAAGCGCTTTGATCGTGCCGGTTTCCTTGGAATTCGACAGCAACGGGAGCGTGTCGACGGCTTTGTTGTACTTATAACCGTTGTTGATCTCGCGGTTGAAGTGAATGCATACGTTCGGGATCAGGCACAAATCGCGGTCAAAGGTCACGACTTTCGTTTCAAACGATGCGCCGTTTTTGACGATCGCGCGTCCGGCAAGAGACAGGGGACGGTCGAACCAGCTTGAAATGATCATGCCGCCGTAGCCCTCGGTGTTGAGTTTCAGATAACGGTCGCATGCGACGACTTCGCTTTCGGTTTTCAGCTTGAAGCTCGGCGAATCGCTGTGGCTTGCCGCGATCATAAAGCCGTTTGCACCTGCGGTCATCGAAAACGCGATCAGCGACGAGTCGTTGCGCGTTACATAGTAGCGTCCGCCCTCTTTCAACGTCCAGCTGTCGCGAAACGACAGACGTTCGAAACCCTGCGCTTCGAGCCGTGCCGCAACCTCTTTTACCGCCGCAAAGCTGACGGGACTTGCTTCCAGAAAGTCAAGCAGTGCATTGGTGCAGTCAAGATCCGATCGATTCATAAATGCCTCCTCAGTTTATTCTTTGATCTTTTGTCCGGATTTCTGCTTCTTCCGTTTCGGCTTGGTCGACGAGATCTGAAGAAGGATCGCAGACGCGATGCACAGAAGCGGAATGATCAGATAGAAATAATCAAACAGGAAAAAGTTCGCATACGCTTTCAGCGGGAAGTCGGGGAACAGCGCATTCAGAAGCGCGCAAAGCAGGAACAGAATCGAGACGATCAGCCCCGCATGCGCAAGGATCAGCGTTGCGGTGCGCGTGGATTTTCTCATAGCTGCCTCCTCAGTCGGGATCGACGATGGCGAGAATATCGCCGTGTGTGCGATCGTTGTGCCCGAATACCGTCTTGTTCCATACCATGCTCGAAGAGCCGCCGCCGTCCAGATTGTAAGCCATCGTATAACCGAGAGAAGCGCAGAGCGACGACAGATCTTCCAGCGTCATACCGGGCGACTTGCCGTTGCCGCGGTTTCTCCCGCCGTAATCGATCTGATCGCGCGTTCCGAGCACGACGAGCAGATTGTAATGCCCCGGTTCATAATAACCGAGTACGGTGCGCGGATTGTAGTTCCCGAGAGAAGAATTAAATTTCGTTTTTGCGGTGCCGTCGTCGTTCAGCAGCTTCGGTCCGAAATAGAACGCCTGATACGGATAATTCTCCAGGATCTCATTGTAATCGATCGTATCCGCCTTGCAGTCGTATACCTTCATCGTACCGTCATAGTAGAGTACGCAAAGATCGGAGGTGTAACGCGTCTGCGGCTTTCCGCCGGACGGGAACAGCTGCGCGGAATTGCGGATCACGAGCCCGTCCGCGATCTTGCCGGCGTTGAAGTTGTCGCCGTTTGTCGAAACGATCGCGCCGATCTCGTCGGCATACTTCTGCGTCTTGACGTTTTCCTTCGGATTCAGCCGATACGCGGTCTTGAAGCAGGAAATGTCGCGAATGTAGATATCGGCGATCTGATATTCCAGCTTGCCGCGTTTATAGCGGAAGATATCGACCGCTGCGCGATTGCTCGAGTAGGTATAGATCAGCGATTTCTCGGTGCCGTCCGCAAGCGTTTCGACGACGTTGGAAAGATCATATGCCTGCGTCTGCTTCTGCTCGGTAAACTTTTCCGCAAACTTGCTGCCGAGCAGTCCCGGGATCGCGTCTTCCCGCGGCTCGTCGGTCGGCGCAGGCGTTTCCTCAACGGCCTGCGTCGCATCCGGCACATCCGCATTCGGCGTCTGCGCTTCCGAAACGGCAGGCGCGTCGGTCGGCTCCGGCGTATCGGTCGACGCCGCGAAGGTCGGCTCCGGCGTTTTCAGCTGCGCGACGATCTCGGATTCATCGACCGTCTGCAGCCCCAGCCGCATCAGAAGATTGCAGCTGTGCGTGATGATCACGAGCGACAGCGCAACAAACAGGACAACTCCTGCACAGATTGCAAAGGTATACGCCGCCCACGGCGCACCCAGCTGTTTTCTGATCGCTCTCCACCAGTTTCGCATAATAATTCCCTTCCCGGAATAACCCGCCCCGGGTCTGCTATGTGATCCGGACCGGAAGGACATGCCTGCATATATCACTCCGTATGTAAGCATTCTACCACACCGGAG
>ONMC01000179.1 GCA_900318745.1 uncultured Eubacteriales bacterium | reverse complement strand
TAATCGTGCATCCGCTTTCGCAGCGTTTCCGTTCGGTTGTCATCCGGATGCACCGCGCAGTGCAGCAACAGCTGCCGTTTGATGCGTCCGACCCGCTCTCCCGCGGGGATCTTCAGCTCGTCCATGATGTCCTCGCCGGTGATGCAAAGCTCGCGTTCCGAAAACGGTGCATGCCTTTGCTGCATCTCCCGAAAGACCCTGCGCCAGCGTTCGGCGACATAGTCGAGCCGGTATCCGCTGCCGCGGATATCCGCCTCGCGGATCATGATCAGATCCTTCGTGCGTTCCCTTCCCCACACGGCAAAGCGCTTCTTCAGCGTCGCATCCGACGCGCTCTCCGTCAGATCGAACATGTGCACGCGGATCGCGCCGCATATGCGATCGATCAGCGCCGTCGGATACCGCAGCCGTTCGAGCATGGTCCTCGCCGTTCGCTCTCCGTACAGATCGTGCGCGTACTGATTGCCGTCGCGCCGCTTTGCCTCCGGCTTGCCGACGTCATGCAAAAGCCCGATCAGCCGGCATGCAAGGTCGTCCGGCGTGTTCTCGCAGGTATGGAACATATGCGTCAGCACATCGTATCGGTGATGATCCTTTCGCTGCTCCATTCCGTCGCACGCACAGCACTCCGGAAGCACGTACGGCAGCGCACCGACGCTGCGCAGCATCGAAAGCGCCTGAAATACGGTTTCGCCGGTCAGCATCCGGTCGAGTTCCTCGCGTTTTCGTTCCCATGCCACATCCGACAGCAGATGCGCATTCGCCTTCGCCGCGTCCCATGTATCCGGATCGATCGAAAAGCCGAGCTTTGCCGCAAACCGCACAAGCCGCAGAATACGCAGTCCGTCGTCCTGCAGGATCACGGACGGATCGTCCGACGTGGTTCGCAGCACGCGATCGCACAGATCGCGCATGCCGCCGGTCGGATCGCACAACGTGCCGTCCGCGACGGATTCGTACATGGCGTTCACCGTGAAGTCGCGCCGACGCGCGTCTGTTTCCGGCGTGTCCGAAAAGCGGACCGCATCCGGTCTGTGCGCGCCGCCCGCACCGTAGGATTCGGTGCGAAACGTCGTGTGCTCATACGTTTCGCCGCCGAGCGTCAGCAGTACCGTACCTAGCGTCTGCTGCACAAGACGCGCCTCAACGCTGTGTTCCGCCGCAAAACGAATCAGTTCGTCCGGCCGCATCCGGCTGCAGAGATCGATGTCGTGCACCGGTCGGCCGAGGTACGCGTCGCGCACGCAGCCGCCGACCGCGTAAAGCGTTGTGCCTTCGGCTTTCAGCTTCCCTGCAAATGCGGTCAGGACGGACGGCAGTTTCAGCATTATGCGTCTCCTTCGGGAGCGGGCTGTTCCGTCGATTCGGTCGGCTCGTTCACCGCTTCGCCTTCCTCCTCCGGCTCGATCTCCTGATGCGGCAGCAGCGCAACGCTTGCGATGCGCGCGTCGCCGTCGATCGACATCAGACGGACGCCCTGCGTGTTTCTGCCGATGACCGAGATTTGGTCGACCGGGATGCGCATGATCACGCCGTCGTCTCTGACAAGCAGCAGGTCTTCGTCCTCGGTCGTCATCCTGAGGCATGCAAGCCCGCCGGTCTTATCGGTTGCCTTCATGGCAAGGATGCCCTTGCCGCCGCGTCCCTGCAGCGGGAATTGGCTTTCTTCGGTGCGCTTGCCGAGACCCTTTTCGGTCACGGTCAGCACCAGACCGCCCTTCGTCACGCGGATCATGTCCATGACGATGTCGTCGTCGTTCAGCTTGATCGAGCGAACGCCCATGCCGCCCCTGCCGGTCGCGCGGACGTCGCTTTCACGGAATCGGATGCACTTGCCGTTGCGCGATGCGATGATAAATTCATCCTCGCCGCTGCTCATCTCCACGGAAATCAGCTCGTCGCCTTCCCGCACCGTCTGCAGCACCAGTCCGCCCTTTCGAATATTCATGCACTCCGCGATACGCGTCTTTTTGATCAGGCCGTCGCGCGTTGCGGTGACGAGATAACCGGTCTCCTCGACCTCACGCGGGACGATGAACATCGCGGTCACCTTTTCGCCTGTGCGAAGCTGCAGCAGATTCACCACCGGGATGCCCTTGGACGTGCGGCTCGCTTCCGGGATCGCGTAGCACTTGATGCGGAACACGCGGCCGAAGTTTGTGAAGAACATGATCGGCGCATGGGTGCTGGAAACCAGCACGCGTTCGACGTAATCTTCATCCTTCGTCGCCTGTCCCTTGACGCCCTTGCCGCCGCGGTTCTGCGCGCGGAAGGTCTCGGACGAGGTGCGCTTGATGTAGCCGAAATGCGTCATGGTGACCGCCATTTCCTCTTCCTGAATGATGTCGTCGAGGTCGATGTCGTCCAGCGCCTGCGTGATTTCGGTACGGCGCGGATCGGCAAGACGCGCTTTTACGTCGAGCGCTTCGTCCTTCACGACCTCCAGAAGCTTATGCTCGTCACTTAGGATCGTGCGTAAATATGCAACGCGCTCCTTAAGCTGCCGGTCCTCCTCCAGGAGGCGGTCGCGCTCCAGTCCGGTGAGACGCTGCAGACGCATGTCGAGGATCGCCTGCGCCTG
>ONMC01000053.1 GCA_900318745.1 uncultured Eubacteriales bacterium | reverse complement strand
CGCGGTATAGAGCTTATCGCCCTTGCGCTGCAGCACGACGAAGTAATGTCCGTTGATGCGGATCGCATCGCCCGTCGCGATGTCCTTTACGGACTTGTACGTTTCAAACTTCTTCGGAGAGGTTGCCCAGTCCGCGCCGTACACGTATTTGCAGAAGTCGACGGCATACGCCATGCATCCCGAGCAGCTCCATCCCGAAAGGTACGGGCGCTTCGAACCGCCCCACGAGGCGCCGTTTTTGTACCGGCTGTTCTGCAGAAAGCTTGCGACTCTCAGCGCATATTTGACCTTGCTGAAAGAAGAAGCCAACGAAAAGGTGAGGCGCGGCGCTTCGAGCGCTTCCGCTTCGAGCGGAGACGCGGCGACGACGGCGACCGGTTCGGGTTTTGCGTCGGCGAACGCCGCGGTCGGCAGGGCGGAGCCGAGCGTCAGGACGGCGAGTGCGAACAGTGCAATGCGTTTCATCAGTTGTTTCATGGTTGTTTCCTCCGTTTCATTTTGTTGAGCAAAGCATACCATGCCCGGATTGCGGTTTTGTTTTCGCACGCGTACATGCGCCGGGCGCGTCTTCGATATGACCGGATCGTACAAAAATCGGACGCTTTGAACAAAATGGATTGACGCGCTTTCGCCGAAGCGGTAAAATAAAGGCAACCTGAATTTGAGGAGGTTCTGCCATGCAGAAAACCGATCCGCGCTATTCCCAGTATATCGACATTCTGAACGAGGAGCTGCGGCCCGCAATGGGCTGCACCGAGCCGATCGCCATCGCGTATGCGGCGGCAAAGGCACGCGCCGTGCTGGGCAGAACGCCGAAACAGCTTCTGGTCGAGGTCTCCGGCAATATCATCAAGAACGTCAAAAGCGTCGTCGTGCCGCATACGGGCGGGCTCAGAGGTATCCCGGCGGCGGTCGCGGCAGGCGTGGTGGCGGGCGATGCGGACGCGGAGCTTGAGGTGCTTTCGAAGGTCACCGCGGAGGAGATCGAGGCGATGACGACCTATCTTGCGAACACGCCGATCGAGATCCGCCATGCCGACACCGGACGCATCTTCGACATTCAGATCACGGCGTTCGCGGCGGCGGACCGCGCAACGGTGCGCATCGCGGACTATCATACGAACGTCGTTCTGGTGCAGCGCAACGACGAGATCCTTTTAAAGCAGACGCTCACCGACCGCAACGACGACCGGCTGACCGACCGGACCTGCCTGTCGGTCGAGGGCATCGTCGATTTTGCGGACTCGGTCGATCCCGAGGACGTGCGTGCGGTTCTGGAACGGCAGATCTCCTATAACATGGCGATCGCGGAGGAAGGACTTTCGGGCAATTACGGCGCAAACATCGGAAAGACGGTGCTCCGCGGCAGAGAACACGACATCAATTATATGATGCGTGCATGGGCGGCGGCGGGCAGCGACGCCAGAATGAACGGCTGCGAGCTGCCTGTCGTGATCAACTCGGGCAGCGGCAATCAGGGCATCACGGCGTCGGTTCCGGTCATCGTGTATGCCCGCGAAACCGGCAATACGCACGAAGAACTTCTGCGCGCGCTGTGTGTGTCGAACCTCATCACCACGCATCTGAAGACCGGCATCGGCAGACTTTCCGCGTATTGCGGCGCGGTCAGCGCGGGCGCAGGCGCAGGCGCGGGTCTTGCGTATCTGAAGGGCGGACGGTTCGAAATGATCGCGCACACCGTCGTCAACGCAGTGGCGGTCACCTCCGGCATCATCTGCGACGGCGCGAAGGCAAGCTGCGCGGCGAAGATCGCGGCGGCGGTCGACGCGGGACTTCTGGGACTTGCGATGTACGAGGACGGCAACCAGTTCTTCGGCGGCGACGGCATCGTCAAATGCGGCGTGGAAAACACGATCGCGGCGGTCGGCAAGCTCGCGCGGTGCGGCATGGAGCAGACCGACAAGGAGATCATCGAACTGATGATGGAGCGATAACCCCAAAAAACAAACGACCGCCGGCGGATCCCGCCGGCGGTTTTTTGATGCATATCATGCGCGATCCGAAAACGCTTCCGCTTCGCGCACGGTCTCTGCAAGATAGCGGATCGTTTCGACGGGGTATTCGCCCGCCGCGGTTTCGCCGGTCACCATCACGGAGGCGGCGCCGTCGAGCACGGCGTTGAAGATATCGGACACCTCGGCACGCGTCGGAACGGGGCGGTGCGTCATCGAATCGAGCATCTGCGTCACGACCGTAAAGCGGCGGCCTGCCGCGCGGCATGCCGCAGCGATGCGCTTTTGCGCCGCGGGCAGTTTCCACAGCGGCATGGCATTGCCCAGATCGCCCCGCGCGATCACGATCTCGTCGCAGTGCGGCAGAAGCTCGTGCAGACGGTTGAGCCCGTCCGAGCTTTCGATCTTTGCAAACAGACGGATGTGCGCGCAGCCCGCTTCCTCGAGCGCACGGCGCACGTCGATCAGATCCGCCTTCGAGCGCACAAAGGGCTGCATCAGCGCCGTCACACCGTACCGCTTCGCCATGCGGATGTGCAAAAGGTCGGTTTCGGTCAGGGCGGGGGAAGGGATCGAATATCCCGGCAGCGCAACGCTTTTTCTGCTTTCCAGCACGCCGCCGCGCCGCACGGTCAGCCCGCGCGGATCCTCTTTGATCAGAAGGATCTTTCCGTCGTCCAGCAGGATCTCCTGCCCGATCGGCGCATCCCGGAGCGCGCCGCAAACCGCATCGGAAAACGGGATCGAGGTTTCGCCGATCCGATCGCCTGCGAAAAGCGAAAGCGGCGCGTCGAGCGTTCCGATGCGCAGTTCCGGTCCCTGCATGTCGATGAGAAGCTCCGGTTTCACGTTCGCCGCATCGGCGGCGGAAAAAAACGCCTCGATCATATCCGCGGCGTCTTCGAGCGCGGTATGCGACAGATTCAGCCGCATGCCGTCCAGTCCGTGCGAAAACATGCGAAGCAGGGTCTTTTGATCGGCGCAGGCGGGACCGAGCGTCCCGAAGATCTTGACGTGTTTCATAAGCAAAGCTCCGTATCTGTGATCGCACCATTATAGCATACCGCGCGATCCGCGTAAACAGCAAAGCGCCTGCCGAAGCAGACGCTTGCTGCATTTTGTTACTGATATCTGCGTTTGTTGCGTCCGGGGAAGGTATTGTAGCGATCGGGCAGCCAGAGCGGATCGATATCTTTGACCGCCTCCGCGGCGGTGATCTCGGCGTCGCCGTTGTCGAGATCGATCAGCGTGTAGCGGTCGTTGCCCATGCCGAGCTCCTTCATATAACTGAGCTGACGAAGTCCGTGCCGCGTTTCGATGCGCTCGATCAGCGCCTTTCCGCCGTTTTCGGGCAGGCTGTAGATGAGATCGACGCACGCGTTGTCCGCGGCGAGGATGTCGAGCGAAGCGACGATGCCGACGTCCGGGGTCACGACCGGTTCCGCTTCCGGTCCTTCGCAGTCGCACGAGACCGACATGTTGCGCATCGTGTTGATATAGCATACATGCGGCGCGAAGAAATCGATCGTCGCCTTCGTGCTTTCGCTGATGCGTTCCATCAGCTCCTCTTCGGCGATGCTCCACATGTTGTCGGAACCCTGCACGGTATGGATCTCCTTTTTGCCGATCCGTCCGTCCGCGCAGCCGATGCCGATGTTCTTGTTCGAACCGCCGAAGCCGCCCATCATGTGTCCTTTGAAGTGCGTCAGCACAAGCAGCGAGTCATAGTTCAGCATGCTCATTCCGACGTGCATTTCGGTGAACCACTTGCCGCCGTGTACCGGCAGCGCCGCGACGCCGTCCGCGTCGGTGATGTCCACCGGGCAGAACGTCCATCCGTTGGTCACGAGCGTCTTGCGGTGCTCTTCGGTGGTATAGCGGCTGCCCTCGTAGTACGTGTTCGTCTCGATGATCGTCGCGTTCGGCAGGCGCGTGTCGATCAGCTCTCTGACCCAGGGTCGCGGAATGATGTTGGGACCCTCGGCTTCGCCGGTATGCAGCTTGATCGCCACCTTGCCGGTCAGCACCGATGCGACGCGGTCATAGATTTTCAAAAGCCCTTTTTCGGACAGATCGCGGGTGAAAAAGACGACGGAACGGTCTCCGGTGCGGGCGTCAAACGGCACGTATCTGCCGCCGTCCGTTCCCGGAACGGGCATGGTTTTCTGCATGGTCAATGTCTCCTTTGTATTGATCGATACCAATATGATAGCACATTTTCCGGATGCGGAAAAGCACTGTTTTGCGCGAGACGAAAAAATGCGTGCATATCGATCGCACGTGCGGTATAATAGAACGGACATCGGAGGAAAAACACATGCAGTTTTATCGGGATCGTTACGACGTCATCGTGATCGGCGGCGGGCTTGCGGGACTGACGTCCGCGCTGGTGCTTGCCGAAAAGGGCAGGAGCGTGCTCGTGCTCGAACGTCACAACCTGCCCGGCGGCGCCGCGACGAGCTTTGTGCGCGGCGGCGTCGAGATGGAAGCCGCGCTGCACGAGATGATGGGCATCGGTCCCGAAGGGAACCGCCTGACGATCGGCAGGTTTCTCGAGGACATGGGCGTTTTTGTCGACTGGCGAAAGCTGCCGGAAGCATATCATGCGTCGTTTCCGGGGCTGGAGGTTACCCTGCATCCGGGATTCGAGACGTTCGCGCGCGAGGCGGACGCCGCAGCGCCCGGCTGTTATGAAAAGGTTCTGCGGCTGCTGAACCTCACGAAAGAGGTGTTCGATTCGGTCAACGAGCTTTCGCTCCGTCCGATAAGCAAGCTCGGCATTCTGATGAAGCACAGGGCGTTCATCAGGACCGTCGGCTATACGGCGAAGGAGGTGCTCGACACGTTCGATCTGCCCGAAAAGGCGCTGGATCTGCTGACGCCGTACTGGCTGTACGTCGGTTCGCCGCTCGACGAGCTTCCGTTCACGGTCTACTGCATGGTGATGGCGGACTATATCGGTTACGGCTCGTACATCCCCGGGAAGTTCAGCCACGAAATGAGTCTCAAGATGGCGGAGCGCGCCGAAGCGATGGGCGTGCAGATCGAATACCGTCAGCACGTCGAAAAGATCCTTGTGAAAGACGGCAGGGTCACCGGCGTGCGCACCGCGCGCGGCGACGAGATCCACGCGGACTATGTGATCGCGGCGCCGTATCCGAACAAGGTCTATACCTCGATGATCGAACCGCTTTCCGAAGTGCCCGAACAGGCGATCAAAACGGTCAACGGAAGGCGTCTGAGTCTCACGGCGTTCTCGGTCGTCCTGCTGCTCGACAGACCGGCGGAGGAACTGAACATCCGCGATTACTGCATCTTTCACGGCGACACGACGGACACCGCGGCGCTGTACGAAAACCTTGCGGGGCTCGGTCCGTACCGGTATCTCACCTGCATCTGCCATAACCGCGCAAATCCGGACGCAACGCCTTTCGGCACCTGTTCGTTCTCGATCACGGCACTGCCGCGCGTCGACGGCTGGAAGACCGTAACGGCCGACGACTACGATCGCGTCAAGCATGCGGTCGCAAAGCAGATGATCGACGATATGTCGCAGTATTACGGCGTGGATCTTTCGGCACACATCCTTGAGATCGTCATCGAGACGCCGATGACGGTCGCGCATTACACCGGCATGTGGAACGGCTGCATCTACAGCTATTCGCACACGATGGACGACCACCTGATCGCGCGGTCGCAGACGGCGGACGCGGAACGGTTCATCGAGGGACTCGAATTCGCCGGCGCGCATCAGCTCGCGGGGGACGGCATGGGACCGCAGATCACCAACGGCAGAAACGCAGCAAGCCGCGTGCTCGATGAAATGAAGCGAAAGAACGCAGAATAAGAAGCGGCGCCGAACGCACCGCATGACAGGGACGGTCCGGAACGGGAGGGGTTCGGAAGCACTATTCTGAAAAAGGTTGGTTTTCAAACGCATCCAAAAGCCTTCCCCTTGAGGGGAAGGTGCCGAGGAACGAGGCGGATGAGGTGTCAGATTCGAGTAAGCAACACCTCATCAGTCAACTTCGTTGCCAGCTTCCCCTCAAGGGGAAGCCTTTTTCGTAAGGGCGCACTTATACACCGCCATACGGCGGTGATACGTGCGCTTCAAAAAAACCTCCCGAGAAGATACTGTTTCCCGGAAGGTCTGTGCCTGTTTGTTTCAGACAAACAGGTTTTTATTTGATTTCAGCTAATCTTTGTTTGATCTGGTCTATTATAATCCTTTCTTGGATTGCATGATTCGCGTGCACTTGAAAACCAATTTTTTGCAACAAATGCCTGCTCGGTTCATTATTTCCGAAATGACCGCAATGGACATACGTTACCGCAAGATCCCGAAACAAATGCGGAATGTAAGCGTTCAGTGCTTCCTCCATATACCCTTTCCGCTGATATGGAGGGAATACGGCAAATGCCAATGTTCGCCCTTTTCCTTCTAACGTTTCTAAAATGCTTTCCGGTAATTCCACATCAACATCCAGAAGAAATCCGATCATATTGTCGGTTGCTTTTTCGATCATAGAATACGATCCTTTTAATTCGCAAAAATGACGGAAGATCTTCAGCGAAACAGTTTCGTCCAATTCCTTTGGAAACCCATAGGCAATCCGCAATGCCCGATCTGCAATTCCATTCAGAAATGCATTTTGATCGGATTCCGTCATCGGTCTGATGAACAGTCTATTCGTTTCCATACCCTCTCACCTATCCATCCTGATTTGTCGCATTGATTCTATCACGGATTCCGATAGGACGCAACAAAAAAGCACAGCCGAAAACCGACCGTGCTTTTGAAAATCTACCTTGACAGAACGCCTGCGACCGCCCTTTTTTGTACTTCCGTATGGACAGCGCACGGAATATATGTTATATTATTTGTACCGTTTTTGAACGGATCAAATCGAGAAAAACGAGAGCAAAAGGAGAACTCTATGAAAGCGTTCAGACCGATCCTGTCTGTGCTGCTCGCACTGCTGCTGCTCTGTCCGGCTCTGCCCGCGGCGGCGGACGATGCGCAAAAACCGACGGACGCGCGCGGCGTGCAAAGCACGGTCGTGATCGACGACGACCCGACGGGCGGCTACGAGGGCGATTACGTCGTGATCTACAATCCCTCCACGTCTTCCTCTTCTTCCTATTCCACCGGCACGATGACCGGGCTGATCGAAACCACGGTCGGATCGGACGCGCATCCCGCACAGCCGGCGGCGATCGCGGATCGTCCGTTCTATAAGGTCGACATCGACGGCAAGCTGAAATCGCAGGCGGAAACGCAGTCCGTCACACCGCCGCAGGAGCCCGTCAAAGCGTCGTACAGCGCCGGCGACACCAAGACCTTCCGCATCCTTGCGTCGTATTCGCCGACCGGCGGTTCGAGCGTTTCGTTCAAGTGCCTGTACGTGGGCGAGCACTGCTATATCTGGACGCCGGTCTCCTCCTCGAACAACACGTATCCGCTCGACACAATCGACACGTCGTTTGCGAAGATGGCGGCGGACGAGTTCGACTCCAAGTACGATCTGATGCAGTCCTCGTTCGGCAACCATACGAACGGCTCGTCCGGCGACGGCAAGCTGCACATGCTCTATTACAACATCAACGACGGCTGGCAGCCGGGGCAGGGGTACGTCGCGGGATTCTTTTATCAGGTCGACCTTTCCTACAACGGTCTGCCGATCCTGAACATCGACACGTATCCGGGCGTCTACTACAAGAACCCGACGAGCGGAAACGAATACAAGCGGATGGACGATACGTACGGCACGATGGTGCACGAGTATCAGCATCTGATCAACTATTCGAACACGAACGGCATGTCCACCTGGCTCAACGAGTGCTTCTCGGCGGCGGCGGAGGAGATCTGCTATCCCGGCAGCTCGGTCGTCGGGCGCATCCAGTCGTGGGAGAACTATTACTATTCCGAAAACAACGACTGGCTGAACCCGCCGAAGGAATTTGCATATCAGTCGAGCTTCAATCTGCACAAGGGCTATTCGATGTATGCATGGAACAACGATCTCGACGACGTGCTGGCGCTGTATTCGCAGGTCTCGTTCTTTGCCCAGTACCTGTACACGCGCTTCGGCAATACGATCTATAAGCAGATCTCGAACAGGTACGGGTCGAGCGAGACCTCGGCCATCACCAACGCCACGGGCGTAAGCTGCACGGACCTTGTGCGCGATTTCCGCATCGCCGTTACGGCGAACGCCGCGCAGGATGTGAGCGGCGGGATCTACGGATTCAAGGTGCAGGACGGCTACGATCCGTCGATGTACAACAACGTGCAAAGCCCGTGGGACCTGCTTTCACCGATCGTCTTCACCGGCACGAGCTGTTCGATCAAGGGCGGCGGCGCGATCACGGTGAAACCGAAAAACGGCGTGTACAATCCGCCGTCCGGTGCGAGCGCGAACCTGAAGTATTTCGGCATCAAGTTCGACGCGCATACGCATACCTACGGCGACTGGACCGCGAATAACGACGGCACGCACAGCCGCGTCTGCACCGGATGCGGCGACACGGTTACGGAAAACTGCGCGTATACCGACGTCGTCACCGCACCGACCGCGACCGAGCAGGGCTACACGACGCATACCTGCACCGTCTGCGGATACACCTTTACAGACAGCTACACCGATCCGCTGGGCTATACGGTCCGCTTCTCCGTGCCGAACGGCGTGCCGGCGATCGCGCCGGTCCAATGTCAGCCGGGCGCATCCGTGGCGCTGCCCGAAGCGGGCGCGCCCGAAGGATACGCGTTTCTCGGCTGGGTCACGCAGACGTATGAAACCGTCTCCGCTCTGCCCGACGTGCTGACCGGAAGCTATGCGCCGACCGCGGATATCACGCTTTATGCGCTGTACGCGCACATCGAGACGGAGGACGCGGGGTACGAGCTCGTCACCGAAGCGCCCGAGTCGTGGGAAGGGAATTATGTGATCGTGTGCGGCGAAGGCAATGCGGCGCAGGTGCTGAAGGGGATCCTCGGCACAAAACGCTATGAGACCCGGACGGCGGGCGGATGCGAAGCGCTTGCGGATGCCGGCGTCACGGTCGACGGCACGACGCTCAAAAACGTCGGCGATGCGTACGTCTTTACGGTCGCGGCGGTCGGAAACGGATACACCGTGCGCAGCGCGGCAACCGGCGCATACCTTGCAAACCGCGGCGCATATCTGTATGCGTATCAGACCGATTCGGCGGTTTACTGCCGCTGGTCGCTTGCGATGAACGGCGCGGCGGTCGACGCGGTGAACACGGCGAGCCGCACCTGTTCGCACCTCTCGTATTCGGCGGGCAGCTATTTCATGATGAGCCGCACCGCGAACGAAACCATGCGCTTCTACCGCATGGCGGAAGGCGCGTCCGTCACGACCTACACCACGGTGATCGGCTGATCGCACCCGAAAGCAAAGCCGAAAAACAGCAGAAAAAAGACCGCCTCCGATCCGAACAATCGGGGGCGGTTTCCTGTCTATAAGGCATTATGCCTCGATTGCGGTTTCAATCGCGCGGCGAAGCCGGTGCTTGATCGCGGTGAAATCCTCGCCGGGCTTGCATTCATAGAGCTTTTCGTCGCCGAAAAACACGCTCGGCACGTTGTAATAGTCGTAGCGATCCGCGACGGCGGCGTTTTTGCGCTCCTCGATCCACTCGATCGCAAGCGTTTCAAAGCCGGGCAGCTCGGTGCGCAGTTCCTTGACCGCAGCGGCGGCGTTGCGGCAATAGGGGCAGCCATCCAGATAAAAGATCTTCAGCGTTTTCATCCCGTACCTCCAAATCCGATTCTGTTCGTATCATACCATATCCGCCTCCGGAAGGGAAGCGAAAATTATACCTTTTCGTATACCGTAAAAACTGCCTTTATTCCTATTGCAATTTACGGCGGAAAGGTGTAGTATCTGTTTTTGTGTAAAGTATTTCGGAGGTAAGAAACATGGTCGCTCTGTTGTCGTCCGCGCTCGCGCTGCTGATCGGGCTGCTGATGACGCGCGTATTCAAACTTATGAAACTGCAGCTGCCGGACGTCACCGCATTTCTGATTGCGGGCGTGCTGGTCGGTCCGTACTGCCTCGGACGGCTGCATATCCCCGGCGTCGGCTTTTCGTCCACCGAGGAGGTGGAGGGACTCAACTGCGTTCTCGATCGGAAACGAGTTTCTGTTTTCGCAGCTGAAATCGATCGGCCGTCAGGCGATCGTCGTAGGCATTTGTCAGGCGCTTGCCGCGACGCTGCTCGTGGATCTCGCGCTTTTGGGACTGCACCTTCTGATGCCCGAAATGATGTCGGTGGAGGCGGCGATCGTGCTCGGCGCCATCGCAACGGCGACCGCTCCGGCGGCGACGCTGATGGTCGTGCGCCAGTACAAAGCGAAGGGCAAGCTGACGGACATCCTGCTGCCGGTCGTCGCGCTCGACGACGCGGTGGGTCTCGCGGTGTTCGCGGTTTCGTTCGGGATCGCCACGTCCATCGTAACCGGCAAGACGAACCTCACGGGCATCCTTGTCGAGCCGCTGATCGAGATCGCGGCGTCGCTGATTTTGGGCGCGGTGCTCGGATGGGTCCTGACGCTGCTCGAACGGACGTTCTTCTCGAACTCGAACCGTCTTTCGCTGACGATCGCGTTCGTGGTGCTGACAGTCGCGCTGTCGATGCTCTCCTTTGAGATCGGCGGCGTAAAGATCTCGTTCTCCACGCTTCTGGTGTGCATGATGCTCGGCACGGTGTTCTGCAACATCTGCCCGCTGGCGCACGACCTCATGGAGCGCGCGGACAAGTGGACGGCGCCGCTGTTTGCGCTGTTCTTCGTGCTGAGCGGCGCGGAGCTGGAGCTCGACGTGCTGCTGAACGTGTCCGTGCTCGCGATCGGCGCCACGTATATCCTCGCGCGTTCGTGCGGCAAGTATATCGGTGCGTACCTGAGCTGCGCCGCAACGAAGAGCGATCCGGTCGTGAAGAAATACCTCGGCATCACGCTGCTGCCGCAGGCGGGCGTCGCGCTCGGCATGTGCGTTACGGCGGCGAAGCTCGGCACCGGCGACGGGATGCTGATCAAGAACATCATCCTGTTCAGCGTATTGATCTATGAGCTGGTCGGACCGCTGCTCACCAAGTGGGCGCTCACGAAGTCCGGCGACATTCAGCCCTCCGCGGTCGACGTGCACAGCCGCCGCATGAACAAGTTCAACGAGGCGGTGGAGAAGAAGAAGATCACGCCCGCGGGACTCAAGCGCGCGCGCCGCATCATCGAGCGCAGAAGAAGACACGCCGAAAAAAACGCGCGGTAAACTCCGGATCAACAAAAAAGCACTTGCAGACGATGCAAGTGCTTCTTTTGTTCGGATGTTCACACGACCTGCGCGCCGTCGATATAAACGGATTTCACGCGAAGATCGCGGTCGAGCAGGACGAAGTCCGCGGCAAGCCCCGGCGCCAGCGCGCCGATCTCGCGGCCCAGACCGATCGCCTTTGCGGGCGCGAGCGTCGCGGCGGAGAAAGCTTTGATCCTGCACGGATCGCCGACGCTTGCGGGGATCAAGACCGGAAGCCTGTTCCGCTATCCGTATGAGACCGCGGAGCAGATGCGCAGCGCGCTTCGACGCTGGAATCTTCGCTTTGCGAAAAAGGGACTTCGGGTCATTCCGCTGTCGTACCGGGATCAAAAGGCGCTCTTGTATCTCTACCGTCCTGCGCGGCTTTCGAAGGACCTGCAGAACGACACCGCCGCCCGCATTCTTAAGGAGCGCGGCTACCGCACGGATTCGCCGGAGCGCTGTGTCTGCTGTCTGATGCGGCGGCTGAACGAAAGCGAAGCATTCCCGCACGAGATCGGACTGTTTCTCGGGTATCCCGCCGAGGACGTCTGCGGGTTTATGGAACACCGCGAGTGCGATCTGAAATGCGTCGGCTGCTGGAAGGTATACGGCGACGAGATCGCCGCGCAGAAAACGTTTGAACGGTACCGCAAATGCAGCGAGATCTACCGCCGCCGATGGAATAGCGGTACGCCGATCGAACGGCTGACGGTATCGCAATACACAAAAACGGAAACCAAAAACGGGAACGTATGAGCGGTGCGGGATCGCCGCGTCAGATATGCAGAAGGGCAACGGCGACGTCGTTGACGTTCGTGCCGGTCGGACCGGTGATGATCAGCCCGCCGGTCTTTTCAAGCGCATGATAGGCGTCGTTTTCATTGAGCGCACCGTCGACCGTAAGCCCGTATGCCGCAAGCTCGTTTGCCGTATCGCCGTCTGCATACCCGCCGGCGGCGTCGGTCGGTCCGTCGGTCCCGTCGCTGCCGACCGAAAAAACGGCGGCGTTCGGCATACCGCTGATGCCGGCTGCCGCGGCAAGCGCCAGCTCCTGATTGCGTCCGCCGAGACCCGTTCCGATCACTTTCACAACCGTTTCGCCGCCCGCGATGAACGCAAGCGAGCGGTCGCCGTCCGCGTGCGTTTTCAGAACGGAGGCAAGAAAACTGCCGGCTTCCCTTGCCTGACAGCAGAGCCGGTCGGTCAGCAGCACCGGCGTGTAGCCGAGCGCGGCGCAGGTTTTCGCCGCCGCGGCGCACAGTTCGCGCACGCTGCCGTTGATCGCAAGATGCACGTTGTCGAGCGTTTTCGGCGTCTCGACATCCAGAAGCGCCCGCGCAGCGCCGCTCATCCGAAGCCCGTACTTCGTCACGATGCGGTGCGCGTCCTCTGCGGTGGACGGATCGGCACACGCGGGACCGGATGCGATCATATCCGGCGGATCGCCGAGAACGTCCGAAAGGATGACCGCTTCTACCCTTGCGGGGGAGACGAACTGCGCAAAGCGGCCGCCCTTGACGGCGGACAGGCGCTTGCGGATCGTGTTGATCTCCGTGATGTCCGCGCCGCAGGCAAGAAGCTGCCGCGTGATGTCCTGCAATTCAAAAGCCGGGATCAGCGGCTTTTCAAACAGCGCGCTGCCGCCGCCGGACAGCAGAAACAGGACCGTGTCTTCCGCTTTGAGACCGGTGACGAGATCCAGCGCCGCCTGCGTGCCACGGAACGTATTTTCATCCGGCACGGGATGACCGGCTTCGAAACAGTCAAAATTTGCGATCGGTCCGAAAACATGCCCGTATTTGGTGACGACCACGCCCTTTTCGATGCGGCTGCCGAGCGCTTCGGACGCGGCGTTTGCCATCTGCCACGCCGCTTTTCCGGCGGCAACGAGCAGAACGCGTCCCGAAAACGTCATTTCGGCAAGCGCGCGCCGCACGGCGGCGTCCGGCAGAACGGCGGCGATCGCATCCGTTACGATCCGGTCGGCGTGGGAGCGAAGCAATCGGTTCATGCGATCCTCCTTTGAAACGCGCGCTGCCGAAACGGAGCGCACATGCTTTGATGCAATCGGAAAAAGAAAGAGAGGAGAGCGGTCCCGACCGGGAAAACGACCGCCTTCGGGACGGTATTCGTATACGGACGGACCGTTTGAGACAGTTTATCAAAGAGCGCAGTTCCTGTCAATCGCCGCGACCGGTGCGCCGCCGGTCCCGGATCCGAAAAGCGTGCGGTCCGCTTCGCTTTGCGGATGCTGCGGATTCCGTTCCGTCAGCGATTCGGCAAACCGGGATCTGTTTGCACTAGCGAAGGGTCTTCAGATACTCCTTATGCTCGTCGGAAACACGGTAGCTTTCGATCGCTTTTTGGATCGCCTTTTTATGCGTCCAGGGATCAAGCCTGCGATTCTCTATGTAAATGACGCTCTCATCGTATTTCTTTGCCAGTGCAGTCGCAAAATACCATGCGATCATCATCCTGATATAATAGTCCGTTCCGGCAACATTTGCGACCCACTCCAGATACTCCGGCCTGAAATCCTCTCCGAGGAACTCATTCATCAGCATTCGGATGCCGAATCTGACGGTGTATACATGCGGCGAGCGGATCCACTTTCGGATCAGCGGAAGGAGTTTTTCATGATTCTTGGAGAATACGTTCGGACTGGATTGATCGCATACCGGCCAGCAGTCCACATACGGCAGAAAAGTTTCCGTTGCCCTGACGCATGCATCAAAATCGCGGATCATCGCGATCAGGAAAAAATGCACCAGGTTTTCTTCGTAGTATTTGTGCGGAAGATCCGCGAGGAACGCTTCCGCCTCGCTTGTCCCGTTGATCTCCTTTGCGATCTTTCGCATATCGGGCGTTTTCACACCCAATATCGTTTCTTTCGGGATATTGGGAACGAGTTTGCTTTGAAAATCCCTGAACTTCTCGCTGCTGCATTCGGCAAGTCTTTCGGATACTGTCATTCTTTCCGTTCCTCCCTGAATAAACGTCGGTCGGTCTGTATAATGGGTTCCTCAATGAAGCGGCGGCAGGGCGTGAATATCATAGTTGTCGTAATAAATATCGAAAGCCGTTTCGATATCTCCGAACAACTCGATGAGCGCTCCGGCCTGGAACATGGTCGAGAGCGACCCGGAAGGGGCCTTCCATGCGGCGTTGGAGATCACCTGAAGCTTTTCATTGCCCGGCGCATTTGCCCGGAGGATCGATTCCGCCCGGAACAGCAGTTCTCCGGTCGCGATGTGGTAGTCGCTCGATACGATCGCAAGCTTCTTCACAGACGGATAGAGAGACGTCAGGATGTCATAGGTGAAAACGGCATTCTGCGCGGTCGTGAGGGAATGGTCTTCCACGATGACGCGGTTCTTCTCAACGCCCTGTCCGATCAGCCATTCGGCCATTTCGCCGGCCTCCGAAGCGGATTCGTTTTCGGAAGCCGTTCCGCCTCCCGTGCAGACGATGTATGCGTTCGGGTACTTTTCCGCGCTTTTCAGAGCGACGGTAAGGCGCTCGATCAGTTCCTCCCTCATGGTTCCGTCGGGATTCAGCTGAAAGCCGAGCACGACGATGCAGAGTTCGTCCGTATCGGGGAGACCGTCCGGCAGGATGTCATAGTGAAGCGGCTGCCCGAGTTCGTCGGAGCGCCACAGATCCATGATTTCCTTCCACCGCGATCCGGTGTCTGCATCCGCATCGGACAGATCCTTCAGGAGCTGATCGATCCTGTCGTTTGCCTGTGCACCGTACATGCCGTAATCCACCGCGATCTCCTCGACGATGTGCTCCAAAGCCTTGGGATCGTCAAAAGCTTTGCCGTCTTCTGTTCCGCAACCGATCGAAATAACAGCGCAGAATGCCAAAATGCACGCAATGATCCGTCTCATGCTTTCCTCCGTTTGCTCTTCGGGAATGATTCCCGTTTTCGGAATGACCGGTCAGCCCGGCACAGTCCGCCGCTGCGATCCGGGTCCGTTCGGACTTCTATACCAATATACCACAGTCTCTTCGAAACCGCCATACGATGCGCCGATTTTGATGCAAAAAGAATCGGGCCGCAACCGGTACGGCACACCGCCAAAGTAACGAATCTCACATGAACAGCGGGAGGGAAGGCGCAGCATGATCGACGGCGAAGCGCTCGCAGCCCTTTTGAAATCCCTGCAGCTTCAGCGAAGCGTTTGCCTCCATGCGCCGGGTGTTGTGTGATACTCTTTCCGGAAAGCTTTGACAAAATAATTGTTGTCTGGGTATCCGACATAAGTGCTGATCTCGGAAACGGTCAGATCGGTTTCGGCAAGGAGATGTGCCGCCTGTTCACAGCGTAGGCTTCGGATATAGCCGGAAACGGTTTTGCCGACCTCCTCCTTGAACAGACGCGACAGATATGACGGCACGAACCCCGCGACCGCGGCGACCTCCGAAAGGCGGACGCTCTGGCTGTAGTTTTGCCGAAGATAGCTGACGGCTTTGCGAATCGGCGCTGAATACGCGCCTTCCTCTGCGCGATGCCGGCGAACGGCTTCTGTCAGTTCCGAGATCATGTTGTACAGATTGCGGACGAGCTTTTCTTCGCTCTGCGTGCCTGCACTGACCTGTACCGCGTGCTGCGTGATCTCATGGATCTCGGTGAGCGGTGCGCCGCCGCGTTCCGCTGCCTTTCGGCTTAATGCGCGTACCATCGCCGTGCTGATCTCCGGTACATAGTACACCGAATTCAGATAGCGGCGTTCATTCATTTCCGAAATGCCCATGCTGTCAAACGCCTTCAGAACGTGCTCGGTGTCGCCTTCTTCGATCATGCGAAGAAACCGGTTTTCGAGCGTATAGCGCTTTTGTATGCTCTGATAATCGAACCGCGTCCGATAGCGCGACGGGTCGGTCGCGCTTTTCGGTTCGGGCGAGACCCGATGCCGGAACGCAAATTCTTCCGCTTTCGGCTGCAGCACGCGGATGAGCGCGCGTACCGTGTGAACGATCGCCTGCTCCGACGAGAGCGGGAACGCGCTGTAATACAGCTGCAGCGACGGGATGTAAGACGCGGGAAGCCGGGAGGAGATCAGAACAGAACGGATGCGTGCTTCGTCGAACGCCTGCGTCACGAACGGTCCGAGCAGATAGATAAACCCGTCCAGACGGAACAGAATGATCCGGATGCCGATCGCGTCCATCAACCCCCACAGCATTTCCGACGGCAGTTCGCGCACGGTCTTGCACAGCATATCCCTTGCATAGCATGCCTGCAGCACCGGGTGATAACAGTATTTTTCGGAAAAAACCCGCGGCGGGTCTTCCGTTTCCGGAAAGGAAGAAACACCGATGGAATGCAGACTTTTCAGCAATTCAACAAACAGCGGACGATCCATTGCGTCACCTCCGTATGAATATACAGAATCATAGCAGATTTTTGCAATGAAGTCAAATAAAAACGATAAATCATAAATCAGTTCTAACAGACGCCGCGCGCGGTTCGATATAATGGAATCGACACTTACGGGGGATCCCGTAAGGATCGAATGATCAATTTCAGGAGGGGTATCCATGTCCGAACAAGTTACTTACCGGAGAGCCAAAACGTGGCATATCGCGCTGAGCCAGATGACCGGCATCATGCAGATGGCGTTTTATGTACTGATCGGGTACGCCGCATACATCGGCAATCTCGGCTTCGCCATTACGACCGCGCTCGTCGGCGTATTGATCACGCTTTCGCGCGTGTTTGACAGCATCACCGACCCGATCATCGCGCTGGCAATCGAGAAATTCCATTCCAAACACGGAAAGATGCGCTTCTTCCTGATCATCGGATGGGCGCTGATGGCGCTTGCGACGACGCTGATGTGCAATATTCTCGGCGGAAGGTTCGCGTTCGGACCGAACGAAGCGGTGTCGAACCCGATCGGCGTTCTGCTGTTCTCGCTTTGCTTCATCGTATTCTATATCGGGTATACCTTTACGAGCTGCACCGCGAACATGACCGGCAACATCCTGACCAACGATCCGAAACAGCGTCCGACGCTGGGCGTGTGGGGCACGGTGTATTCCTACCTCTCGCCGATGATCGTCGCCGCGATCATCACCACGGTCTTTCTGCCGAAGTACGGCATTCCGTTCACGCTCGAAAACGGCGCGACCGACTACAGCTGGACGGTTGACGTATTCAAATGGGGCAACCTGGTCGTGCTCGGCGTGTCCTTCCTCGCGCTCATCTTTACCTGCATCGGTCTGACGCCGTACGACAAGCCCGAAAACTTCGAAGGCACCAACAAGACTCATGAGCGCCTGAAATGGAAAGACATGTGGAATGTTCTGAAGAACAATAAACCTCTGCAGTCCTATATCATTGCCCAGGCTTCCGATAAGATTGCCCAGCAGGCCGGCGGCGC
>ONMC01000051.1 GCA_900318745.1 uncultured Eubacteriales bacterium | reverse complement strand
CCTTTGCGTACGCGATGCTTGTTGTCGCCGTCGACGAGCGTGACCGTGCCGGACAGAACGATGCCGAACTCCTCGCCCTCATGCGGGTCGAGCCTGTCGGTCTGCCCGCCGGGACGGATCGAAACGAGAATCGGCTCCAGCGCGTTTTTCTGCGCGTTCGGAACAAGCCAGCGGATCACACTGCCGCGCTCCTCGTCCTCTTTCTCGAACGTATCTTCCGCAGAAAAAACGACGCGCTCCTCCGAGCGGTCGTTGAAAAACGCCGCAATATCCGTGCCGAGCGCCTCGAGAATGTCCATCAGCGTGGCGATCGAGGGCGACGTGATATCGTTCTCAAGCTGCGAGATAAACCCCTTGGTCAATTCGGTCCGGTCGGCAAGCTCCTCCTGCGTCAGTCCGAGCTTCACGCGAAGCCGTCTCAGCTTTCGTCCGATCTCCGGTCTGCCCGTTTCCATGGTGTCAACCCTTTCTAAACTTAAAGTTTACATTCACTAAACTTTCCGCGCATAATAATGCCATATTCTTTCCGCTTTGTCAACACCATTTTTGCCGAAAACGGGGACAAATAAAAACAGTCTGTCAAAAAATCTTTTTGACAGACCGTTTTCCCTTTCGAATTGCGGTTCCGTGCACCCCCGTGCGTTCGCAAAAGCATCGAGCGCCGCGCAAAACGCGTCCGGGGTATGCGGCGCGATCCGCCGCGTTTGCGCCGTCTCTTTATGCTTCCTGCTGCTCCGCCGCGCGCTGTTCCTTTTCGCGCTCAAAGCGCTCTGCGAGCACCTTGGTGGTCAGATATGCCGAAATGCAGTCGATCGCCATCTTGTTCTTTCCGCCGCGCATGATCGCAAAGTCGGCGTCGTTGATGTAGTTCACGATATACTGCTCGTACATCGGCTTGACCGTTTCGACGTACTGTTCGGCGATGTTGTCGATCGTTCTGCCGCGGCTCTTGATGTCGCGCTTGATGCGGCGCAGCAGACAAATGTCGATGTCCACGTGCATATAGACCTTCAGGACCATGCGCTCCAAAAGGCGCGGATCGTGGAACATATGGATGCCTTCCATGATCAGCACCTCGGGCGGATCGATCAGCTCGTCCGAGTCCGCGCGCAGATGCGCCGCGTAGTCGTAGCCCTTCTTCGTGATCGGCCTGCCGCTTTCGAGCGTGTCGATGTCGCGGATGATCTCATCGTAATCGAAGATGCTCGGCTCGTCGTAGTTGATGTGCACGCGCTCCTCGAACGGAAGTTCCGGAAAGCTCTTGTAATAGCAATCCTGACCGATGATGACGCAGCTGCACGATAAGCTGTCCTGAATGCGTTTGGCAAGCGTGCTCTTGCCGCTGCCCGATGCGCCGCAGATACCGACAATGATCATAGTTTTCCTCCCTCAAAACCCGTTTTGGTTATTGTACCAAAATGCGCCCTCTCTTGCAAGAGGGCGCGTCAATCTTCTGTGTCGGCAGGTTTATTCGGTTTTTTCCGTGCGTTCGGAACGGAACGCCGAGGGCGCATGTACGTCGATCTCGGTATAAAGCGTATAGGATCCGTCCTCCGCGCCGACCTTTGAGACCGTCGTGACGACGTCGCCGCTGCGCTGTGCGCGCAAAAACGTGCCGCGCTGCGTCAGCGTCTGAACAAATGTGAATCCGTGCAGTTCGTACAGCAGGATCCCGGTGCGGACACGGTCCGCGGTTTCGCTCTGCACTTCGTCGGTTTCGAACGTGCCGAACACGAACAGCAGATTGTCGACCGGCAGCAGCGCCTCCGCACGGAAGGATCCTTCGCCGCTCGCTTCTTTGAGGTCGATCCGCGCCGTTACGGCGCCGTCGATCGAGATCTCCGCAGTGCCCTCCGCCTCGTTCAGCGCATAGGTGCGGGTCCCGTCCGATCGGACAGCGTCCGCCTCTTCGATCCATTCGTCGGCCGACTCGGTTTGTTTCCGATCCGTGTTTGTACCTTTCGTTTCCGCATTCGGCTCCGGCGCCGTCGACGCGCCGGTGAGAAGCCCGTAATCGCCGATGCTCTCGGCCTCCGCAGCCGGCTCGAGCGCGTCTTCCGCCGGGATCTCTTCCGTCGGTACTCCCGCCGCAAGCATGGGTGCCTCTGCCATCGCTTCCATCGGCGCATCCGCGGGCATGGCTTCCTCGGGTTCGCATGCCGCTTCCGCCGCCATCGGGGCTGCAGCGGCAAAATTGACGCGTCCCATGCGAACGCCGACGAACACGGCGACGAACACCGCGGCAGCCGCCGCTGCGGCGGTCGGGATCGCAATGAACCATTTTTTGCGATTCTCGCGTCTTCGGACCTCTGCCGCCGCCTCCTGCGCACAGCGGAGCTTCCATTCTTCACGCAGACCTTCGCGCACATGCACGGAGTCGTTTGCGCGGCGGTAAGCATCGTTAAACTTCATAGTTTCCTCCCAGAGCGTCTTTCAGCATTCCTCTTGCGCGGTGCAGCCACGATTTGACGGTCGATTCCGTCGTGCGCATCATCGATGCGATCTCCTTGACGGAATACGATTCGTAGTAGTACAGGTGGATCGCCGTCCTGTACTTTTCGGGCAGGTTCAGAACCGCGTCGTAGACCGTGGAATCGGGTTCCTCCGCGTCGACCGCAAGCTCGCCCGCCGCGTCCTGCGGCACGGCATGGCGTCGGAACGCGCTTCCGAGCAGTGATTTCGAACAGTTCAGCGCGACCTTAATGAGCCATGCCTTCTGGTGCTCGGCGCTTTCGAACGCCGGTCGGCTCTTCAGGCATCGCAGAAAGACCTCCTGCATCACATCCTCGGCGTCCGCCGCGCTGCGCGTGCGCACCAGCGCGAGACGGTAGATCATATCGCCGTATGTGACGAACAGAGAATCCGGGTCATTGTTGACGGGCTTCGTCAATTCGTTCGTGCTGCAAGTTTCCAACGGTTTCGGCTCCTCACATAAAATACCGCGCATGCCGGCGTTCGGTTGCGCCGGCTGCAAAACTTTTCCGGGAAAAAGGAGCATTCGCCCGATGCAAATGCTCCGATCGATCTCACTTCGTCAGCCGCGAAAGCATCGTTTCGTAGATCGCCTTGATCATCGCTTCGCGGAACGCGTCGTCCTCCAGGTTCTGCCGTTCGCTCTTGTTGTCCCAGTTGCCCATTACGAGCAGCACGCACGGACAGCCGCAGGCGGATGCAACGGAATCGCTCTTGTTTTCAATGCCGCCCGATTTGCCGGACTGCTTTTTGATGCCGGTCGATTCCGTATACGCCTTGATGAGTTCCTTTGCATAGCTCTTGTTCTTTTTGAGATACTGCACGAAGCAGCCGGACGACTTCGAGGAGATGTGATTGCACATCAGGCGGATCGCGATGTCGCAGTCCGCGCTCTTGATCGTCTTCGCGCGCGCGCTGTTGCCGACGCTCGCCTTGTTGTCCTCGCGGGTCAGCACGACATTCGCGCCCTTTGATTCGAGGTACGACTTGAGCTGCTGCGCGAATGCCAGGTTATACGCGCACTCTTCCGGATATTTGCTGTCGCCGTCGCGCGTCGGATCGAGCCCGATCGTGAACCCGCGCAGCGGACCGTTCGGGTCGACCGAGGGCTCTGCGGAAGGCGTTTCCGCCGGTACGAGCGTTTCGAGCGGTTCCGGCGTCGGCGTTTCCGGCACGGGCGTGCCGATGTCCGGCGTTTCGATCGCGGAATCGGACGGTATCGGCGTATCGGTCGGCTCCGCCGTCGGTTCGACGGACGCCTGCGCGGACACGGGCGTGCCGTTCAGCTGCGCCTTCACATAAGCGACCGCGTCCTTTCCGTATCCGACCGCGAGGCAGACGACGCCCACGACGAGCCCGACCGCCAGAATGCAGATCGCGCAGAACAGCGAGAATCCGAGCGGGTTCGAGATCCGGAAATTCTTTCTTCTTTTTTTGATACGCTTCATGGATTCGCTCCTTTATTTGCAATTCGTTTCTGTTGCTTCATTTTATCATGCATTTTGCGAATCGGAAGAGATTTTGCATTTCGTTTACAAAAAGATAAAAAAAACGGTGCAAACGGGATACAAAATCCGGAAATTATGGTATGATATTCCTATGCCTTATCTCTGTACGCATCTTGCATTCGGCTGTTCCGTGCAAAACGCGCTCGGTCAGCCCACAGAATCGATCGACGAGTCGTTCGTGCTCGGCTGTTTCGGTCCGGACGTGTTCTTCTTCGACCGTCTGCCGCCGACGCCGTTCGTGCCGCATCGCAAAAAACACGGCAACGCGCTCCACGCGCAGGACTGCGCCGTGCTGTTCGACGCGCTGCTTCATGCGGCCGCGCCCGAAAACGAGCCGTACCTTGCCGGATTTCTGACGCATATCGCGCTCGATTCCACCCTGCATCCGTACGTTGAAGCGCACCACAGAGGGATCGATCACACGCGCTTCGAGGGCGTGATCGATTCGATCGTATACGAAAACACGTGCGATCGCATCCCCTATGAATCGATCCTCATGCGCCGTCCCGACGCGTCTTCGATCGATGCGCTGCATCAGCGCGTTTCCGAGCGGCTGGGACTGCAGCCCGTCAAAGGCGCGTATGCGCGAAGTCTCAAAAAGTTCCGGCGGCTTGCGCCGTTTCTGTTCGATCCGCGCGGAACGCGCTTTCGGGCGATCCGAACCGTCGAACGGCTGTTTCACCGCGAAGGACTGCTCTCGGCGTTTCTGCTCGCCGCGCCGCGCGAGGATCGCGAGGATTCCATGAACCTCGGTCGGCACGCGTGGGTCTCGCCGTTTTCGCCGGACGTGCGCACCGAGAGCGTACCGGAGCTGTTCGAAGCTGCGAAGCGCGACGCGCTGGAGCTGATCGGCGCGTACCGAAGCGGCGACACGCAAACGCTTCTTTCGCTGCTTTCAGGCCGCACGATGCAGAAAGGACGGCTTTCATGATGCGCACCTGCTGTTTTACCGGGCACCGCGAATTGCCCGGACAGGACACCGACGCGTACCGCGCGCTGACGAACGCGCTCGAAGCCGCCGTATCCGATGCGCTGCGCGAGGGATGCCGCCGCTTTATCGTCGGCGGCGCAAAGGGGTTTGACCTGCTTGCGGGCGAATGGATCCTCGCGCTGAAGAAAGTCGATCCGTCGGTTTCGCTTTCGGTCTACATTCCGTACCGCGGACAGCCGAACGCGTTTTCGCAGCACGACGCAAAGCGGTATGCCGCGCTGCTCGACGGCGCGGACGACACGCTGCTGATCGGCGAAGCGTACCGCCCCGGCTGTATGCGCGAGCGCAACGCAAGAATGGTGCAGGACGCCGATCTATGCATCGCTTACGTGCGCAAACGTCCCAGCGGTTCGGAACAAACGATGCGCATGGCGCAGAAAAAAGGGATCCCGGTGTTTTTGCTATGAGAAGAAATGAACTGCAGCTCTCCCCCGTCCGGCTGGTGCCGATGACCGCGCTGCTTCTGCTGCTGCTCCTTTGGGCGGCGGAGAGCATCGGTTGGTTTGCGCTGCTTCTGCTGCTGCCGATCGCCCTGCTCGCCGTTCCGCTTGCGGAGGAAAGACTGTATGCATACCTGATCGGCATCGATCTGCTCGTCGCGGCGATCGTGCTGTTTCTGCCCGTTCCGCACTATGTGTGGGCGGCGTTTCTGTGCGTGCTCGCGCCGTATGTGCCGGTGCGCCACGCGCTGCGCGATCTGAAGCGTTCGTATCACGCGACGCTGCTGAGCGTCGGGATCGTCACCGTGTTTTCGGCGCTCGTGCTGTTCGCGCTTGCGATGCTGAACGTGAAGCCGTATCTCGGTCGGTCGCTGCCCGAGATCGTGTTTATGATTCTCGGCTTTTTTCTGTTCCTCTTTTTGCTCGACGCGGCGTATCAGCTGTATCTGAAGTTTTACCGAAAGCATCTGCGCCGCTTTCTTTTGCCGCGCGCATAAGCGGGCGCGGCGCGCGCACACTATCGGTATGTGCGAGCAAAAAGCCATCCGAATCTATCGAAGTCTCCGTCGCCGACGCCGCCGTCGGCGTTTTTTGATCGCGGCCCTGCTGCTGTTCTGTCTGCCGGTGCTTGCCGCATCCGTATGGATCTTTTCCCAGGACGCATGGAATGCACTCGATCTTCAGAAGATCCTGACCGCCGACGAGTCGCTGCTTCTGACCGATCGCGACGGCACGGTCGTCTCGCGGCTTTATCAGACCGAAAATCGCGTCTCGATCGATGCATCGAGGCTGCCGAAGCACGTGAAGGACGCGTTTTTGGCGGCGGAAGACGCGCGCTTTTATTCGCATCCCGGATTCGACCTGATCCGCATCTGCGGCGCTGCGCTCAACGACCTGAAGGCGGGCTCCTATGTGGAAGGTGCGAGCACGATCACGCAGCAGCTCATCAAGCTGACGCATCTGTCCTCGGTCAAAACGCTCGACCGCAAGGTCGACGAGGCGATCCTCTCGTATCGGCTCGAGCAGGCGCTCACCAAGGACGAGATCCTCTCCTGCTATCTGAACCGCGTTTACTTCGGCGGCGGATACTACGGCATCGAGGCCGCCGCCGAGGGCTATTTCGGCGTACACGCAAGCGAACTGTCGCTTGCGCAAAGCGCGCTGTTGGCGGGTGTTCTGAAATCGCCCGCCACGTATGCGCCGCATCTGCGTCCCGAAGCATCCCTCGGGCGGCGCGGCGTGATCCTGGATCTGATGGCGGAGTATCGGATGATCGGGCCGGAAGAAGCGGAAGCCGCGAAGCAGGAACCGCTGGTTCTGATCCCGGATACAGAGAAACAGCGGCACGGATCGTACATCGACCTTGCCGTGACGGAAGCGGCGGAACTTCTCGGCTGCGATCTTGAAACGTTGTTGACCGAAGGCTACACGATCGAGACCGCGATGGATCCGGACGCGCAGCGCATCGTCGACGCGGCATTCGAAAACGACGCGTACTTTCCGACCTTCGGCGACGAATCATGCGAAGGCGCGATGGTTCTGATCGACGCGAAAACCGGCGGCGTGTCGGCGATCATCGGCGGACGGGACCAAACGCAGGCGCTTGCATACAACCGCGCCACGCGCATCCGCCGCCAGCCGGGCAGTGCGATCAAACCGATCCTTGTCTATGCGCCGGCGCTGGAAGCGGGCTATACCGCGGCGTCGATGCTGCTCGACGAGCAGACCGAGTTCGGCGATTACATGCCGAAAAACGCCTCCGGGCATTATTCCGGCTGGGTCACGATGCGCGACGCGGTGACGCGTTCGCTGAATCTGCCCGCGGTCTCGCTGTTTCGCGCGCTCGGCATCGAACGGTGCAAGGCGTTTGCTTCGCGGCTCGGCATTCCGTTCGACGTGCGCGACGACTCGCTGACGCTCGCGCTCGGCGGCTTCACCTACGGCGTGTCTCCGTACCGGCTGTGCGGCGCGTACGCGGCGATCGCGGCGGGCGGGATCTATCGCGAGCCGTATGTGATCACGCGGATCACGGACCGTTCCGGCTGTGAGCTGTATCGGCGCAGCGCGCACGAAATGCGCGTGCTCTCCGAGGGAAACGCGTTCGTGCTGACGTCGCTTCTGAAAAGCGTTGCCACGGAGGGCACGGCAAAGCTGCTTGCCTCCCTTCCGATTGAGCTTGCCGCAAAAACCGGCACCGTCGGCGACGAAACCGGCAACCGCGACGTGTGGCTCGCCTGCTGCAATCCGGACTATGCCGCGGTCGTGTGGATGGGGTTCGACGATGCAGAGGGCGGACGCTGTCTTCCGCCGGACTGCGGGGGCGGCACGTTCCCGGCGATGCTGATGCTGGAGGTCTTTTCGGGGCTGTATCGCGACCGTCCCGCGCCCGTATTCGAAGCGCCGGACAGCGTGGTCACGGTGAACCTCGACCGGACCACGCTCGAGTCCGAACACCGCGTCGTGCTCGCCACCACCCTGACGCCGCCGGACCGGACCGTCGCGGAATACTTCGTCAAAGGCACGCAGCCGACCGAATACTCGCAATACTGGCAGCTGCCCGAGCCGCCGTCCGATCTTTCCGTAACGCTTTCCTCGCACACGGCGCACATTACGTTTACGCCGCCGTCCGTGCACATGTGCTATCGCGTGTATCGCGTCGATGCGAACGGATTTGCGGTGCTGATCTCGACCGTTTCGCACACGGGTTTTCCGGTGTCGATCGACGATCCGATCGACGGATCCGGCAGTGTCGGATACTATGTCGTGCCGTGTCATCCCGAGCTGACGCAAAACGGCGGCAATCTCTGCGGCCGCGCAAGCGAAACGCATTGGCTTGCGCCCGTCGATCCGTCTGCTTTTTTTCCGAAATTTTGAAAAACCGAAAATTTTGCTGAAATCTTGTGTTGACGAATCGGCGATTTTATATTATATTAGACAGTGAGAATGAACACGGTTCATTCAATACAGTTTTACGGAGAGTGAGTATGGATTATAAGGCACTTGCATCTTCAGTCGGAAATCGTGACGGATACGGCACTCAGGAGTGGGTATACCGCGTATTGCGCACCGGTATCATCAACGGTACTTTGCCCGGCGGTATGCAGTTAAAGCAGGACGAGATCTCGGCGGCGCTGAACGTCAGCCACATTCCGGTGCGCGAGGCGCTTCGCCAATTGGAGGCTCAGTCGCTCGTAACGATCCATCCGAACCGCGGCGCAACGGTTACGGAGCTGACGCGTGAAATGCTGATCAACATCATGCAGGTCCGTGCGGCGATCCAGACCGCGATGCTCGAGATCGCGATCCCGCGCATGACGGACGCGGATTTCGAAGCGCTCGACCACATCATTCACGATCAGCATGAGACCAAAGGTCTGATGGAATCCGAAGTCCTCAACAAAGAATTCCACGACCGGCTGATCGCCCGCGCGGAGAACCCGTTTGCGGAAATGATGATGGAGATCATCCATGCAAACATCGACCGCTATCTCAGAAGCGGTTTCTACAGCGAGGAGTCCGCGCGCGAGTATTCCGCCGCCGAGCATGAAGCGATCGTCGCGGCATGCAGACGCAGAGACATTCCCGAAGCCGTCAAGCTGCTCCACGCGCACATCATGGACGCGGTCGTTCGCATCCCGAGCACCGTCCGCTGACAGAAAAATCCGAAAAAGCCGCTCAAACGGGCGGCTTTTTTATGTTGTTTCACACACGGCTGCAGCGGCGGCCGCCGCGGCGAGGATCAGCGTCAAAATCAGCATTGCGACCGCCTGACGGATGCGTTTTTTCCGGAAGCTGTGTCCGATATACAGCGTGCAGAAGGCAAGCGGCGGCACGAACAAGAGAAGCTGTGCGATCATCGTTCGCCTCCGCGTGCGTCGGCAAGTCTGACATGCGCCGTAAACGTGCACGGCATCTGCCGGTATTCCGCCTTCCAATCGAACGCCTCCCATGCCTCGACCGTTGAAAACCGCTTTGCCGCCTCGCGGCCGAAGCCCATCGCGTCGCTGTTCATGCCGCGCAGCGCATCATAAACCTCACGGAGCATCGATGCAAGTTCGGTCTCCAAAAGAGCGGTCAGCGCCTCCTCCGCGATCGGATCGGACGCCGGCGATATCACGTCGGCTTCCAGGAACAGTTCCGCCGTCGCCTGCCCGTTTTCAACCGACATGCGCGGACGCTTCACGCGTCTGAGCTTCACTTCGATCATCCGTCCGTCCTGCGCGGTGCAGATCAGTTCCCCGCTTTGAAACGCATCCGTCACCATCAGCACCGCCATCGTATGCAGTCCGTCGAGCACGCCGACCATGCGGTCGCCGTCGAACACCGCGCTGCCCGCCGTGGATGAAGCAAGCGTACTCGATACGAGCAGCGCGCCGCCGAGCGTCGGATACGTTTCGTTTCCGACCGAGTCCTCGCGCAGCGTCCATTCGGTCCTGCCCGCATACGCGATGAGCGCGTCGATGCGCTCGTCGTTTGCGCATTCGAGATACGTGCTGTATCCGATGTCGCTCGTCATGCCCGCGCGCGTCATCAGCTCGCCGACGGATGTTTTGATCTTTCGCAGACTCGGATCCGATTGGGAGATCCATCCCTCGAACGTTTCTTTGACGGACCCCTCGCACACGGCGACCCGCAGGTTCGGCCACAGGTCCGCCGCGCCGAACGACAGGTCGAGCAGCGGCGTCTGCGCGCCGTCTTGAACCAGATCCTCGCCGAGCAGCAGCAGCGAGGCGCGCGAAAAGCTGAGCCGGCTCGAATACGCGGCGTTCAGCGTGCGCACCGCTTCCGAAAGCGAGCGCGCTTCGGCGCTGATCACGACGTTGCGCACACCCGTCTGCTCCTCGCCCTCACCGGGTGCGGACACCAGAAACGTCAGAAGATACGGCATTGTCGTGCCGCGCTCCGCGCCGATGTTCAGCACGTACGCATAGTCGTCGAGGTTCTGCGACGGCATGCAGCCGATCGGCAAGAGCAGCAGCGCAAGCATCAGGCACA
>ONMC01000080.1 GCA_900318745.1 uncultured Eubacteriales bacterium | reverse complement strand
TGGAAAAGCATGCCGGAAAGGTGGACAGCCGCTATGCGCAGCGTGTCGGCTGGATCGAGCTCTTTGCTTCGGTCTATTTCGTGCTGTTCGGAATCATCTCTCTGTTCTCCGGAAATCCGTTCGCGTGGACGGTGTTCATCATCGGCGTCGTGCTGCTTGTGACGGCGGCGCTTCTCAACCTGTTCCTCGGAAAAAAACTGTAAACGACGGTTCAAAACGGGACGCGGACTTCCGCGTCTCTTTTTTTTGTCGGGAAAACAACAAGAAAGCTCTTGCTTTTTGCGGAATTCGATGGTACAATACCCGAGAAAAATAAATAGCCTTATCAAGAGTGACGGAGGGACGGGCCCTGTGAAGTCCGGCAACCTGCATATGCAAGGTGCCAATTCCCGCAGCGAGAGCTGAAAGATGAGATAAAAGAAAGCTCATCGACATGGGCTTTTTTGTTTGTCGGTAAGGCGGAAAGGAAAACATGAAAAAATCATTTTTTACCAGCGAATCGGTCACGATCGGTCATCCCGACAAGATCTGCGACCAGATCAGCGACGCCGTGCTTGACGCGATCCTGAAAGAGGATCCGAACGCACGCGTGGCATGCGAAACCGCCTGCACGACCGGTCTTGTGCTCGTCATGGGCGAGATCACGACCGAGTGTTATGTGGACATCCAGAGCATCGTGCGCAAAACGGTGTGCGACATCGGTTATAACCGCGCAAAGTTCGGCTTCGACGGCAGCACCTGCGGCGTGATCGTCGCGCTTGACGGGCAGTCGGACGACATCGCGCTCGGCGTCGACCGTTCGCTCGAAAGCAAAAACGGCATCGACAGCGACCCGCTGGATACCGGTGCGGGCGATCAGGGCATGATGTTCGGCTATGCCTGTGACGAAACGCCCATTCTGATGCCGCTGCCGATCGACCTTGCGCATGCGCTGACGCGCAAGCTCACCAAGGTCCGTCAGAACGGCACGCTGACTTATCTGCGTCCCGACGGAAAAGCGCAGGTGACGGTCGAATACGCAGACGACAAGCCTGTGCACATCGACACCGTCGTCGTTTCCACGCAGCATGACGAGCACGTCACGCACGAACAGCTGGAAGCGGATATGATCGAATATGTCATCCGTCCGGCGCTGCCCGAAGGACTGTTCGATGAAAAGACCCGCGTGCTGGTGAATCCGACCGGACGCTTTGTGATCGGCGGTCCGCAGGGCGATTCGGGACTGACCGGACGCAAGATCATCGTCGACACATACGGCGGCTATGCGCGTCACGGCGGCGGAGCGTTCTCGGGTAAGGATCCGACCAAGGTCGACAGAAGCGCGTCCTATATGGCAAGATACGTCGCAAAGAACATCGTTGCCGCAAAGCTTGCGAAGCGCTGCGAGCTGCAGGTCGCCTATGCGATCGGCGTCGCAAGACCCGTTTCCGTACGCGACAGGCGGTGCAGAAGGTATTCGATCTGCGTCCGAAAGCGATCATCGAAACGCTCGATCTTCGCCGTCCGATCTACGAGCAGACGGCAAAAAACGGGCACTTCGGCAATCCGGACTTCCCGTGGGAAAAGACGGATCGCGCGGATGCATTGAACGCCGCTGTTGCAGCACTCAAAAACGCATAAGAAAAAGCCCTCCGTTTTCGGAGGGCTTTCTTTTGATTTACAGCGAGCGGATCGCGTCGACCACGGATTTGAGATGCATGCCGAACGACGCTTTCACCAGGATCGTATCGCCGTCGTGCAGAAGCCGCGGCAGATCGGCGATCAGCGCGTCTGTTCCGCCATATGCGTCCGACTCGTCGTACGCTGCGTTCTTTGCAAGCGCACCGACGGTCAGCATGCGCTCGATGCCGCATTGTTTTGCGTATGTGCCGATGCGTGCGTGATAGACGGGCGCGTTCTCACCGAGCTCGAGCATGTCGCCGAAAATGCATACACGCCGTCCGCGGGCCTGCTTTAAGAGATCGATCGCGGCTTCCATCGAGGTCGGGTTGCAGTTATAGGTTCCGTCGATGACGGTGAACCGCTTCGTTTTGAGCACGGCAGAGCGTCCCGCACCGGGCTGAAACTCCGAAAGCGCGAGCAGAGCCGCTTCGTCCGGCACGTTCAGCAGATGCGCGATCGTCAGAGCGGCAAGCGCGTTCTGCACCATGTGGTTGCCGGCAACATGCAGGGTCACGGGAAGGTCCTTCCCGAAGACCTGCGCCGTAAAGGTCACGCTGTCCAACCCGTCGTTTTGTACGTTCACGGCGCGCACGTCGACGCCTTCGGACAGACCGTAGGTGATCGCATGCGGGATCGTGCGAAGATAGTCGTCATCGCCGTTTGCCACAATTCTGCCGTTCGGACGCATATATTGCAGCATCTCGGTCTTTCCGCGGAAGATGCCCTCACGCGAGCCGAAAAACTCGATGTGCGCTTCGCCGATGTTCGTAAATAGGCAGATCGTCGGCTGCGCAACGCGCGCGATCGCCGCGATCTCGCCGAAATGATTCGTGCCGAGCTCCGTAACGGAAACCTCATCGGACGCAGAAAGCTGCAGGATCGTCGTGGGAACGCCGGTCTGATTGTTGAGATTGCCGACGGTTGCATGCGTGCGGAACGTCGTCTCAAGCACCGCTTTGACCATTTCCTTCGTCGTCGTTTTGCCGACGCTTCCGGTGATGCACACGACCGGCAGATCGAACCGCTCGCGGTGCAGCTTTGCAATGTTCTGATACGCAAGCACGGTGTTTTCAACGCGTACGTGCGGATAGGGAACGTCCGTATCGGAAATGCTCAGAATCGCGCCTTTTTTCATCGCATCCGCGATGAACCGATGCCCGTCAAACGTGCCGCCGCGGATCGCAACGTAACCCATGCCGGGCGTAAGCGTGCGCGTATCGATCGTGAACCCGTGCACGATCGGATCACCGAAATCGGACGGCGCGCAAAGCGTGCCGCCCGTTGCATCCAGGATTTCTCGGATCGTAAAATCAGCCATTCTTATTTCTCCAAAGACATTTGTACGATCGTGTCGCAAAGCTGTTCATAGGAGTATCCGATCACCGCCGCTTCCTGCGGAAGCAGGGAAGTGGGCGTCATGCCGGGGAGCGTGTTGGCCTCCAGACAGTACGCTTCGCCGCGTTCGGTCAGCAGAAAATCGATGCGCCCGTACACCGAAAGCCCGAGCAGATCAAACACGCGCTTTGCGATCGTCTGAATGGTTTCGGTCGATGCGTCGGAAATCTCGGCCGGCGTGACCTCGCGTGCGGCGCCCGCCTGATACTTGTTCTTGTAATCGTAAAACCCGTGCAGCGGGATGATCTCGATCGGCGGAAGCGCGCGATCGCCGAGAATCCCGCAGGACAGCTCGCGACCCTTGATATATTCCTCCACAAGGATCGTCGGCTCCTTCGAAAACGCCAGTGCAAGCGCATCGGCAAGGTCCTCGCGGCGCTGCACCACGGAAACGCCGATCGACGAGCCGCCGTTGCAGGGCTTCACAACGCATGGAACGGGCAGACGATCGATCTCATACGGCGCGGTCTTCGTAAGAAGGATGCCCTTCGGCGTCAGAACACCGTTCTGCTCAAAGATCTGTTTGCTGATCCATTTATCCATCGCCGCGCGGCAGCCGTCCGGACCGGAGCCGGTATAGCAAATGTGATGCGCATCAAAGAACGCCTGCAACTCTCCGTTTTCACCGCAGTCGCCGTGCAGTCCCATATAAACGATATCCGCTTTCGCACAGAGCTCGGGCACGTTGAGCCCGATATAGTCGTTATAGCCCGCTTCCCGCGAACGACGAAGCGCGGGAAGATCCGGTTCATATTCGCTGACGCGATACGGCTGCAGCGGTTTTGCATCCGCAAACAGATCTGTCTTGCCGTCCCAATCGGGCAGCCCGAAAAACAGATCGACGAGGATCGCCTTATGCCCGAGAGAAAGCAGCGCATTGCAAGCCATTGTGCCGCTGGAAAGCGACACGTCGCGTTCGGGCGAAAGACCGCCTGCCAAAACAACGATATTCATACATTCATACCTCACTATCTTACTATATACCACACTTTTTCCTATATGACAAACGAATCTTTTGTGAACGAATGATTTACGACTTTGCAACAATTTTTCGGTTGAAAAAACGATGTGGATTGCGTACAATGAAAAAGGGCTTGTTGTCGGATGCCGGGGTTTTTCGGCGACGCTCGGAAAGGCGAACATGAAACGGATCTTGGCGATTCTGCTGACCGTCCCTTACCTTCTGTGCGCGATCGGGTGCGATCGCATACCGATCCGAACCGTTGCGGCATCGTTTGTCAACGCGCGTCTTTGTGCGAACGATACGGAACATGCGCACACAGCGCTCTCCTTTTCCGAACTTTCGGACGACGATAGTGAACTCGATCTCGAATGCAGCCGCGCACAGGAACTGCTGTTTCGCATTGAACGCGGCGAGATTTCGGGACGTGCGGCGCAGCGTGCGCTGGATCGTCGCCTTGCCGCGTTTTTCGGGCTTCGCACCGCGGCGTCGATCGCGCATGTGCGATACTGTACGGATCTGTCCGACGAAGCGGCAAAACAGCGGTACGAGCATCTGTCGAACGGGATCGTGATGCTCGGAAACCTGCTGCTCGACGCACAGATCGCATTGAGCGATGATCCCGCGCTTTCGGATCTTTACGACGACGCGTCCGTATCGAAGCTGAAAGAAGCGGATGCACTCTGCGATCCGTCTCTGCAGCCGCTTACGGAACGTGAACGTGCGCTGATCGGTGCATATGACGCACTGGAGGGCATGACGATCGCTTACGGGGGCAGGGCGTGGACGAAGGAACAGATCCTTTCGGATCCGTCGCTCTCCTATGAAACATTTTCGACGATGTACCGCATGTATCGTCATGCATTTCACGAAGCAGCGTCGAAGATCGGTCTTGAGCTGATCGACGTTCGAAACGAGCAGGCAAAAGCGCTTGGCTTCGCGTCCTATGCCGAATACGGCTATGCGCTCTACGCGCGCGATTATTCGCCGGAGGACGCGCAAATGCTCACGGATACTGTGATCCGCACGATCGTGCCGCTGTTTACGGAACTGCTTCCGGCGTTTTATGATGCGGGCATGCGCTTATCCTGCGGTTCGTACGCAGAAGAGCAGACGATGCGGCGCATCGGAACGGCGATCGAAACGCTGCTGCCCGAATGCAAAGAGCCGTGGGACTATATGCGCTCGCACGCAATGTATACGCTCGACGCGGGCGAACACAAAATGCCCGGCAGTTTCACCGCGTATTTTGAATCATACGGTGCGCCGTTTCTGTTTACTTCGTGGGACGGCACGCATGAGATGATCCGCACAATGCTGCACGAATTCGGACATTATGCAGGATTTTATCTGAACGGAATACAGCGTGTCCGCTCAGACGACCCGTTGGATCTTGCGGAAATCGACTCGCAGGGGCTTGAGCTTTTGGCAATTTCGCAGTATGATATACTGTACGGTGCGTTATCCGACGCAGCCCGGATCTATGAGATCGTGATCGCGCTGTATACGATCATCACGGGCTGTATGGAGGATGCGTTCCAGCAATTTGTCTATCATTGCGATACGCCGACTGCGGACGTGCTGAACGCCGAATACGAACGCCTTGCGGACGTGTTCGGACTGCGCGATATGGGACTCACCGGCGAATCGTGGTCCGAGATCTCGCACACGTTTCGTGCGCCGATGTACTATATCAGCTACGCAACGAGCATGCTCGCAGCGCTGCAACTGTTCGTGCAATGCGAATCGAACCGTACCCTTGCGCTGTCATCGTACCGGTCGATCCTGATGCGAAGGATCGACGCCGCGTTTCGCAGCACGCTGCAGGAAGCGGGGCTTTGCGACCCGTTTGATGAAACAACCGTAACGATGCTTGCGGCAAAGCTCAAAGAGATGTGCCGCGGATGATGTTGTAACAGAAAGGATTTACCATGATGAAGAAAGCGATTTCCGTGATGCTCTGCATGCTCACGATCCTCTTGTATACGCCGGTCGTTCGCGCGGATTCCGCGCTGACAGTCACCTATGATATGCCGACCGGACGCAGCGAGGATGTATTGCTCGATACGGACGCGATGACGCGCGTGACGGTCAAGCACGGAACGGAGATTGCGGTGAAGCTTTCGAACGCCGCTGAGGGAAGGACCGCATACATTGAGTGGTTCACCGTTCCGAAGGACGCCGTCCTGCAGCAGTACGATGCGGCGAACAAGCTGATCGCTTCGATTGCGTTTGCGGAGCCGGATGGGTATTTTTCCACGGTCGCGCTGGATGCCGGCTGCACAAAGGTCACGCTCGGCGCGGTCAAAGGCGAATGCACGGTCTCGACGCTCCTCGTTTCAGACAGCGGGATCGATGATGCATATGAGTGGAGATCGTGCCCGGATGCGTGCGACGTGCTGTTTATCGCGCCGACTCCTTCGGACGTGATGGAATCGTTCGGTCCGGTTCTTGCCGAATACGGCGCGGCGCACGGCGTGTCGGTCGGCATCGTCGTCATGACCGCGGATTATCGCTACCGCGTACAGGAACTGCAGCATGCGCTCATCGAAATGGGCATTGAAAATGCGCCGATCTATCTCGGATGCGACGACCAGAACTATCTTGAGCCGAACGAGATCCATAAGCGCTGGAAGGAGATCAAGCCGGAGGACAAGCTGTCCGGGCTGATCCGTACGCTTGATCCGAAGGTCGTCGTATCGGTTGGTGAAACTGCGGACGATCTGCGCGCAGCGGAAACGGTTCAGATCGTCAAAAGCGTGATCCCGGGAACGCAGGTGCAAAAGTTCTATCTCGCATCGCCGTCGGGCGAAACGGTCGTTCCCTGCGGCACGCCGAAAAGCGAGCTTTCCGACCTTTCGGCGCACGATGCCGCAACGCTTGCATACCGCACGATGAAATCACGCGGTATCTATCGCATCGCGCTTGCGGAGAATCCCGCGTTTACGCTCGTATCGCAGACGGTCGGTGCGGACAGCGAACGGAACGATCTGCTGGAGAACATCGACAGGAGCACGCTGATCCGTTACATCGAATCGGCGACGCCTTCGCCGGAGCCGACCGAAGCGCCGACCGAGCAGCCGACGCAAACGCCGCAGCCGGAGGATCCGACCGTTCCGGCAACCGCCGTCGCCGGTATTTACGAGGAAGAAGTCGACATCGAAACGCCCGCTCCGGAACCGACCGAAGCGCCGAAGAAAAAAGGACTGTTCTCCTGCGGCGGCACGGAGGAAACGCCGGTGCCGACCGAACAGCCGATCGTCACGGAAGCGCCGACGCCGGAGCCGACCGAGCAGCCGACGCCGGAACCGACCGAACCGCCGACGCCGGAACCGACCGAACCGCCGACGCCGGAACCGGAAGCGGAAGGAACGCCGGAACCGACCGAAGCGCCGCAACAGCAGCCGAAGGCGGTCATTACATACGAAAAAACGAATTTTGACGAACACTTTTTGAATTACGGCGAAGAGGAATATGTCCGCTTTGACGACGAAGCCGGCGAGTGGATCTATCGCTCCGATATCCTTTCCGTCGAGATCACGCGCGTTATCACGGAGATGCCGAACGGCAGGCGCACGAAGCCGGTCGTATATTTCGTAGCACACATCTACGAACGCGAATATGACAGCTTCCGTCCCACATTCGGCTCCTGGCGTCACAACGGGATCGACTGGACCAGCGCGGAGCAGATGGCGCTGGATTCGAACTCGGTTCTCTGGATCACCGGCGACAACATCATTCAAATGGATAAGGAAATGAAGGGCACGCTGATCCGCGACGGATACTTGTTCCAGAATGCAAAGCGGATCGATTCCTGCGTGCTGAATCCGAAAACGCATGCGATCGAGATCGTGAAAAAGAACTCGATTGCGGGCGAGATCCTTTGGGAGAACGGTGTGCAAAACTGCTTCTCATTCGGTCCGGTGCTCGTTGAAAACGGCGAGATCACCAAGGATTCCAAGACGCAGCGCCGCCAGGAGAACCCGAGGACCATGCTCGGCATGATCGAGCCGGGGCATCTCGTTGCGGTCGTCGTAGTCGGCAGACAGGAAGGGTACAGCGTCGGCACGAACGGCGAAGAAACCGCGCAGCTGATGAAGGACCTCGGCTGCACCGTTGCGTACAATCTGGACGGCGGTCAATCCGCAGCAATGGTTTTCCTCGGCGTCAAGCTGAATCAGGACAGCGACGGACGCTATAACGGTTTGTCCGCAAAGAACCGCAAGATGCCGGACGGACTGACCTGGGGCTATTCCGCGCTTTGCGGCACATACAGGGATATTCAGGGTAATAGCTGATCATGCAGAATAACACGACTGAAAAACGAGTCAGACGGAACGTGCTCCTGATGGGAGCGGCGGTACTCTTTGTCGCGCTTGCGGTCGTGATTTGTCTGGTTTTGAAGGACCGGCAGGGGAGCGCGAAGCTGTTTCGCATCCGTTTCGGCAGCGGGACGGTCGCGGAATATGACGCGTATGAATCGAGAACGATCGTCATCCATGACGGCGTGATCGTCGATCAGGCGACCGGCGAGGGAGAGGAAAACGTGATCCGGATCGAGAACGGCGCGGCATGGATGGAGAAGGCAACCTGCCCGCATCACGAATGTATGGAACAAGGCGCGCTCCGGGCGGATACGGTTTTGAAGCGCCCGCTCGGCGCATGGATCATCTGCGCGCCGCACGGCGTCTCGATCGAATATGTCGGAGGCGGAGAATGAAGATCCGGATGCTGACCAAAACAGCGCTTTTGTGCGCAGCCGTATTGATTCTCGGCTTTATGATTCTGGTGGAAAAACCGATACAGAAAACCACTACCGCAACACCGACTGCCATAATCGGATACCAGTACCATAAGCGGAATGTTTTTCCTTTTTTCTTGTTAACAAGATACAATACAAGAATCGCTACCAGGTATCCGATAATCGGAACCAGATAGAAAAGGATCGGCGGCATGGGTGCTGCAGAATAAGACTCCAGAAGATTATTTAAATCATAATTGCTTCCGCCGAGATTATAGTTGTAATAAGAACCCATATTGGAAACATCATCGTAATGATCCACAACTTTCTGAAGCACATATTTGTCAATCAGA